>JABDRH010000068.1 GCA_013041835.1 Desulfatitalea sp.
TGCTTGTATCCGTTAAAGTGCAGGGTGGTCTTTTCGGTATAGCCGCACACATCCACCGCGGCGGCGGAGGTGACGATTTTAAACAGGCTGGCGGCCGGGAACGTTTGACGCAAGCACGGATTGGCCGCCGGATCGGTTTTGTCGAATCCGGCCAGGGTCAAAATCCGGCCGCTTTCCGCCTCCATGGCGACAATGCCGATGTAGCGGGAATTTTTTCGATCCATGGCCGCCGACAGGTTGGATTGCAGTTGCGGATCCAGGCTGGTTTCGACATTGAACTGCCGATGGTTGAAGGGCAGGTCGATGGACCGGGCCGCCAGTTGGTCGGTGGTCAACTGGGCCAGCAGCAACCGCACATCCTGCTTGCTGATCAATGGCGCGGCGGCCGGAGGTGCTGGAAGCGGCACGATCTCGGCCGGTGTGGGCGCGGCGCCCGGCATGGTGCGATCCAACGCCAATAAATAAATGCCGACAATTGCGGCGACGGATAGAGCGATCACCGCTCGGCGGACCAGCCGCCCGTTTCGGCGGCCGTTGAGCTGCTGTTGATACTCACGCCAGCCGGGACGAGGGCGCCGGTGGGGGTGTTGCCGATCCGTGTGTTGGTTGAAAGACTGCATGCCGTTTATCTGATTCGGGCGCCCGGCGCGGCGGGCTGGTCCGGGGCGAGCACGATGGATCCGGAACCACCGTCGGCGGCCAGCAGCATGCCCTTGGAAAGGACGCCCATCAATTTGGCCGGCTTCAGGTTGGCCACCACGATGACCTGCTTGCCCACGAGCGCTTCGGGCGTATAGCTGCCGGCAATGCCGGCGACCAGCGTGCGCGGTGTCGCCTCACCCAGATCGACTTCGAGTTTGAGCAGCTTTTTGGCCCGGGCAATGGCTTCGGCCTTTAATACCACGGCCACCCGCAAATCAACGCGGGCAAAGTCGTCGATGGTAATCTCCGGCTTCAAAGGTGCAGGGCTAGCATCGCCCTTTGGGGGCTCATCCGGGGGCGCCGGTTCATTTTTTAGTTCGACGCGGGGAAAAAGGGTGACCGATTTTGGCAGTTGCGTGCCGGGCATCAGCCGCTTCCACACTTTGACATAATCGATTTTATAAAATGGCTCATCCGGGTTGCCCCCCAGGTGGCGATGCATGGTGGCCGCCGTGTCGGGCATGACCGGATAGATGAGCCCGGAAATCACGCGCAAGCCTTCCAACAGGTTATAAATCACGGCCTGCAGCTGCGCCTGGCAAGCCTTGTTTTTGGCCAGTTCCCAGGGGGCGGTCACATCGATGATCTTGTTCATGCGGCTGATCAGTTCCCAGACCGCGGCCAGGGCTTTGTGGAAGGCGAACACCTCCATCTCCTGCATGTAGCCCGCCACGGCCCGGCCCGAGGCCACATCCAGCCCCAAGGCCAGTTGCTTCTCGACCGCCGCGTCGGATTCGGGAACGATGCCCTTGAAGTATTTGTGCGCCATGGTGACCACCCGGGAGAACAGGTTGCCCAGATCGTTGGCCAAATCGGAATTGATGCGCTGCACCAACGCCGTTTCGCTGAAGCCGGCATCCAGGCCGAAGACCATTTCACGCATCAGAAAGAAGCGGAAGGCATCCAGTCCGTAAATGGTTTTCATTTGCAAAGGCTCGACCACATTGCCTAAGCTCTTGGACATCTTGCCATGGTCGATGTTCCAGTAGCCATGCACATTCAGGTGGGTGTATAGCGGCAGGCCGGCCGCCTTGAGCATGATGGGCCAATAAATGCCGTGGGGCTTGAGAATATCCTTGGCCACGATGTGTTGCACCACCGGCCAATATTTTTTGAACCGCTCGCCGTCCGGATATCCCACGGCGGAGATGTAATTGATCAGGGCGTCGAACCAGACATAGGTGACATAGTCCTCGTCGAAGGGCAAGGTGATGCCCCATTTAATCCGGGACTTGGGGCGCGAGATGCACAAATCGTCCAACGGCTCGCGCAAAAAAGCCAGCACCTCGTTCTTGTAACGCTCGGGGCGGATCATGGTCGGGTGAGCGTTGATATGGTCGATCAGCCATTGCTGATAGTTGCTCATTTTGAAAAAGTAGTTGGACTCTTTGATGGTTTCCGGTTTGGTGTCATGGTCCGGACATTTACCGTCCACCAGTTCCCGCTCCGTGTAAAAGCGCTCGCAGCCGAAGCAGTATTGACCTTCATACTCGCTGAAGTAAATATCGCCCTGGTCGTAAATCTTTTGAAGAATGCCTTGCACCACCCCCATGTGGTCGGGGTCCGTGGTGCGGATAAAATGATCGTAAGAGATGTTCAACTGGGGCCACAATTCGCGAAACAGGGCGCTGATCTTGTCCACGTAAGCTCTGGGAGTGGTGTTCTCCTTTTTGGCCGCCCGCACGATTTTATCGCCATGCTCGTCCGTTCCGGTCAGCAGGAAGGCGTCATCGGTGACCATCCGATGGTAGCGTTTGATCACGTCGGCACAAATGGTGGTATAGGCATGGCCCAGGTGAGGGCGCGCATTGACATAGTAGATGGGTGTCGTCACATAGAAAGGTCTGGCCATTTGGAACTCCTTGCCCTGTGTTTCGGGCAGCGATGAAAGTGGTCCTTGATGGGCATTAGTGCTTGATAATCTCGTTCAGCCCCACCTCGACTTCCTGGTCGTCTTCCAGGCGCAGGGCAATGCGTTGTTGCAGGTAATTGAGCCGGATCACCTTGCCGGTATGGGTTTTGGTTTTCACGATTTTTCCCATGGTGGGAAATTCCGCCTTGAGTTCCTGGTATACTTTGTTTTCGAAGGTCAGGCAGCACATCAGTCGGCCGCATTGGCCGGAAATTTTAGTGGGATTGAGGGACAAGCCCTGTTCTTTGGCCATGCGAATGGAAACCGGGTCAAATTTATCCATGAAGGATGAGCAGCAAAATTCACGCCCGCATCGTCCTAGCCCGCCGCACATCTTGGCCTGGTTGCGGATACCCACCTGGCGCATTTCGATGCGCACGTGGAACCGTTTGACCAGCATCTTGACCAGTTGCCTGAAATCAACACGCCCGTCGGCGGTGAAAAAAAAGGTCATCCGGCTGGCGTCAAAGGTGGCTTCGACGGTAAACAGGTTCATCGTCAGCCCCAGCTCATCGATGTATTGGATGCATTGGGCATAGGCGATCTTTTCCAGGTCCCCATTTCGCTGAAGCTGGTCAAGGTCCTCCTGGGTGGCCATGCGAAACACTTTTTTCAGTGTTTTTCCTTCTTCGGGCCGCTGTTCACCCGCCATTTCCATGGGGGGACGCGCCACCGTGCCGTAACCGAGTCCTCTTTCAGTCTCCACGATAACCGGATCACCCAGGTTCAATACAAAAGCGCCGCTGTCAAAATCGTAGATTTTTCCTCCGGGCTTGAATCTAACGCCGACAATTCTTCCCATTTATTTTCCCGTATCAACGCAGCCCAGGGCTGTCTCAACGACCTTTAACCACCTGGGCCATGCGCAGTGTCATTACATCCAAAGTTAACCGCAAGTTGCCGTTGGCCGCAATGTTTTTTTCAGCCTTTTCCAACACTTCCCAAAGGTCCAGCAGTTGGCCGGCGCCCAGGGTGGCGCCCACATGCGCAAGGGTCGCCTCCCGGTCGCGGTGGATGATCCGCGCCGGTAGATAGGGCCAAACACTCAAATCGCGAATCCAGCTTTTGAGTATTTCAAAATCGGTTTCAATGCGGTCCTTTTGCCCGGCCAGTTGGGCGGATAAAGCCAATGCCCATGTCAGCGGCCGCGGCGTGCTGGTCGGCGGCTGATCGAGCCCCGTCGCACGCAGCAGCCAATCCCGCCGAGCCAACCAACCCGCCTGCGCCAATCGTAATGCCCGGGTATAGCTGCCTTCGGCCGATTCGGCAACGGCGCCGGCCGCTTCATCCGAAATGTCAAGGGCGCTGCGCAATAACACCACGATATCGGCGGACGCCAGGGGGCTGAATCGAAGATGACGACAGCGCGAAGCGATGGTGGGCAGCAGATCCGCGCGCTGGTGGGCCGTCAGGATCAAGGTGGTCGCCTCCGGCGGTTCCTCCAGCATCTTGAGCAGGGCGTTGGCCGCCGCCGCGTTCATCGCTTGGGCATCGCCGATGAGGACCACCCGTTGGGGGGCGCTGAAGGGTTTCATGGCCAAGCCGGCCAGCAGGTGACGAATCTGTTCGATGCGCAGGATGCCTTTTATGGGGGCCAACTCGATAACATCGGGATGTTTGCCGGCGACGATCCGACGGCAGACGCGACACTGACCGCAGGGCGCATCTCCTGCCGCCGTTTCCGGCGTCCCGCCCCCCGCCGGGGACCGGGTGCAATTCAGCGCCATGGCGAACAGCCGCGCCGTGGTTCTCTTGCCGATGCCCTCGATGCCGGTAAACAGCAACGCATGGGGCACCCGGCCGCTTCGCATATAGTGTCTCAGGATCTTGACGGGCAGGTCCTGCCCCCTGATGGCGTCGAATCCACGCATGCCGGTTTACCTGCCGTTGCCCCGCCGCTCACACATCGGGTGTGTGCACACAACCGCCCGGCGATGATGGCCGGGCCGGATCCGGAAACCTGGCGGCCTCATAAATCGACACGATCTTTCAGCGCTTTGCCCGATTTGAAAAACGGCAGTCTTTTAGGCCGGATGGTGACCTTCTCACCGGTTTTGGGATTTCGGCCTGTGTAGCTCTTGTATTGCTTCACATAAAAGCTGCATAACCCGCGTATTTCCACACGCTGACCGGCCGCCATGGCATCCGTCATGCTGTCGAAAAAGATTTGCACTACCATGGCCGCTTCCGCCTTGGAGATCTCCGCTTCATCTTTCAACGCGGCGATGAGCTCAAGCTTGTTCATGGGGCCTCCTTGCACCAATCACCGTACAATCCACGGCAAAGATGGTTCTATAGAATGGAACCACATAAAAAGTCAAGTACTTAGGTAATCCTACAAACGATTCCCGGCAAAGCACCGCAACGATGACATACAGGCCGGAGCAGGCGCCGGCGCTGGCAATTCGCCCAGGCCCGCATCAAAACGAACCCTACGAAAAAAACACAAGTTGGTTGTTTGTGGATGGACACCCCCCCGTGTAT
>JABDRH010000074.1 GCA_013041835.1 Desulfatitalea sp.
AAGCTCAGGTCCCAGCAGATGCCGTCGATGAGTTCGAACAGGTTGAAGCTGGTGTCGAATTGCTGGCTGTCGATGCGGTCGCCGAACACGGTGTGCCGCAGCCGGCCGAGCCGCAACGGCATGTCGAGCAGTTGATTCAGTCGCGCCGCCCGGATGTCACAGGGCTTTTCGCCGGATGTTCCTTCCAGGGTGGTGTAGATGCGAATGGCGGCGTCCGGATAGCCGGTCATCTCCACCGTGCGGTGCAGCACCAGGCCCTGTGCATCCGGAAAGCGGCAGGCCTCCCGGGGACAGGCCGCGACTTCATTCAGATAGCCCGGAATGAACGCGTTCAGCGCTTGCAGGGCAGGGTATGCGGCAATCATGCAAAAGAAGCTGCGTAAGGTGCATGCCGGGTCCAGGGTCACCCGGCGGCCCAGGCAGGCCAAGGGTGAATCGTGGACGGCGTGCCCGTCGCGTATCAGGGCGCCGTCGCTTTTCAGCAGTACGTGGGTGTAGTCCGCCATCGGGTGCTTCAGCGCCATGTCTTATTCTCCCCTGGGCAGCAGCACCGTCATTTGGGTCCCTTTGCCCGGGCGGCTGGTAAACAGCACTTTGCCGCGGTGTGTTTCCACGATGTTTTTCACGATCATCAGACCGATGCCGGTGCCATTGCTTCCCTTGGTGGTGAAAAAGTGGTTGAAGAGTTTTTCCTGGACCGCCTTGTCCATGCCGCAAGCATTGTCCCGCACCTGGTAGACCACGCCCCAGGTTCGGGATCGGGCGGTTTTCAAGGCGATGCGCCGGTCCGGTCCGGGCGGGTCCTCGAAGGCTTCCATGGCGTTCAGGGCCAGGTTGAGCAGCGCCTGATGGATCAATTCCGGGTCAAGGAAGACGGGTTCGAGCCCGGCGCACAAGGTCATATCCAGGGTGATGCCGGCTGCCGACAGTTTGGGGCGCATATCTTCGGCCACCGCTTCCATGGGCGAGTTGGGGTTTTGCAGGCCGCATCGGCAATGGCTGGTTTTGGCATAATGGATCAGGTCCATGGACAAGCGGCTGATTCTGGCCACATTGGCTTTGACCATGCGCCATCCCTCAGTGATTTCGAGGGTGTTCTCCGCATTGTTGGATGTCAGGCGCTCAATGCCCCGGTCCACGCAGTAGGCGCCGCCGGTCAGCCCGCCGGCGATGTTCTTGATGGCGTGGCTGAGACCGGCGATGGTCTGGCTGATGGCTGCCCTGCGCTCGGCGGCGACCAGTTGTTCTGTCTTTTCAGCCACCCGCCGTTCAAGTCGTTCGGTGTAACAGGCCAACTGCGAACGCATGGCGATGCGTATTCGGGCGCGCTTCAGGGAAATTTCCAGCGCATCGTCGCGCAGCGGTTTGATGATATAATCAGCGGCATCGAGCTTGAGACATTCGATGGCGGCATCCAGGTCGCCGTGGCCGGTCATCATGATGACTTCGGTGTCGGCATTGCGGCCCTTGACGGCTTTGAGAAGTTCGACGCCGCTGGTGCCGGGCATTTTAATGTCGGCCAGCACGATGGCAGGCGCGTGTGCTTCGAACAGGCGCAATGCTTCGGTGCCGTCCGGTGCGCTGAGCACATGGTAGCCCATGTCCGCCAAGGTGATGGACAGCATGCGGCGAATGCCTGCTTCGTCATCCACTATCAGCAGCGATAGGGGGGCATCCTTGGCGATCATGGTCCTCCTTGATGGGAAAGCAAAGGGTGAAACAGGTGTATTGCATGGGAACGGAATCGATTTGAATGGTCCCGCCAAAGTCTTTAATGATGCCGTAGGAGATGGAAAGGCCGAGCCCGGTGCCTTCGCCTACCTTTTTGGTGGTGTAAAAGGGCTCGAACACCCGGTCGCGGCAATGGGCCGGGACTCCCACGCCGTTGTCCCGGATTCGGGCCGTCACCTGATTCGCTTGAACCTGTGTATCGATGGTGATCCGCTTGGTCTCGTCCTGGGCCACCGGACCGTCCCGCCATTTGGCCTCGATGGCGTCTTTGGCGTTGAGCAGCAGATTAACGAAGACCTGCTCCATGCGTCCTGCTTCGGCCAGGACCAACGGCAGATCGGCCGCAAGTCGCCATTCCACCGCGATTTCACACAGGATGAGCTGCTGTCTGAACATTTCAAAGGCGTTTTGTAAAATAGTGTTGATCTGCACGGGTGCGGCTGCGGTGCTCGATTTTCGGCCGAACTGGCGCAACTGGTTGATGATATTGGAAGCCCGGTCTACGTGGCTGTCGATCTCGGTCGCCATTTCGGCCAGCACGGCAGGGGCGATGGGCTGCTGCTTGCGGATCTTTTTCATGAAATAGTTGCCGGCCCCCTTGATCACGGTCAGCGGCTGATTGAGTTCGTGAGCAATGCCGGCGGCCATTTCGCCCAGGGTGGCCATTTTGGCCGCCTGGATCAGCTTCAGTTCCGATTGGGCCAGTTTGTTTTCCAGGGCTTTGCGGTGGGTGACGTCCAGGCTTATTTCCATGGCGCCGATGATCTCGCCGTGTTCGTTGCGCATGGGCGCGGTCTTGACGATCCAGTGCGTGGTGGCGCCGTCCTTGCTGCGCCCGGTCTCTTCGCTGTAATGGGCCTGCCCGTCGGCGAAGGTCTTTTCCACCGGGCAGTTCTCGCACTTTTCATGACGGCCCTTGTAGGCATGATAGCAGTAATCGCCCAGGGTGGGATCGAAATGGTCGCGAAATTCTCGGTTGTATCCGATGAGCCGGAACTGCCGGTCCTGCAGGGAGATGATGCACGGCACCAGTTCGAACAAGCGTTGGTATTCATTTTTCTGACGATGCAACTCGTGCTGGCTGCCGATATACGCTTGGCCCATGCGGTGGATGGCCTGGGCCAGTCGGCCGATTTCATCCTTGGTCTGCATTTGTAGGAGCGAATCATGCTCGCCGTCGGCCATTTGGCCGGCGCCTGCGATGATCCGCCGGATGGGAAGCAGCACCATGCGCCGCAGCATAAAGTAAAGCGTTGCCGCCATGGCGGCGAACATCAGGAGGGTGAAAAAGATCAACTGGAGGTGAAATGCGCCGGTCCGGCTCGGCGGCGGCGTGTCGAAGCCAAAGGCGTGGAGATAAAATAGTCCCCATGCCAGGGAGACCGTGGCTGCCATCGCCCCCATGCCGATCAGGAACTTAAAGGCCATGCCGTGCCGCAATTGCGCCAGGCTACGCTGCTTCATGTGCGGGTCACGACCTTGTGCCGCCTGGGATGCGAACGGCGCGGCCGCTGCCGATGCCGCCGCTGAAAGAGGCGTATCACGCGCCATGTCAACCTACACCGGCCGAACCGGGTCCGGCCCGATCTGCGCCGCGACCATGTCAAGCAGTGCGTCAGGCTCGAAGGGTTTGCTCAGGTAGCCCGCCGCCTTGGCAATACTGTAGCGGCTGCTGGACAGGCCGCTGATCACGATTACCGGAATTTGACGGTTGGCCGGGTTGCGGGTCATTTCGCGATAAAAGCGTGGTCCCCACTGCTCGGGCATCTGCAAATCGAGCGTGATCAGGTCAGGCCGCGCCTCGTCCACGAGGGCCAGCGCCGTCTTGGCGTTTTCGGCCGTATGCACCGCATAGCCGTTGTCCATCAGCAGGCTCTGCAGATAGCGAAGCACTACCGGGTCGTCGTCCACGCAAAGAATTTTTTTCATCGCATACCTCCCAGGCCATTGCCGATTCAACCGTCCGTAAAGGGCAATGACGATTCCATCAAGTCGCCGGATGACACGCGGCGCACATGACCGGTCCGGCCTTTCTGTCCAGGTGGCAGCCCTTGCACCTGAGGTGAAAGGCGCGCCGCAAGCTGAACGGATTGTCTTTGCCCGCCGGGTCATGGCAGGCCGCGCAAGGCGCGTCTTCCGAAGTATCTTCCGGCTGCAGGTTGCCGTTTGCATAGACGTGGTGGCACACGGCGCAATCGTCGACGCCGGCCTTTTCGTTGTGGACATCGTGATCAAAGAGGGCCGGCGGTCGGACGGGGCGCACGAATGCGCGGTTGTCCACCGTGGGCATATCTTCCTGGGCAAGGCTGGAACTTGGCGGCACCATCACAGTGGTCAGCGAGATCAGGGCCGCAGCCAGGAAACCGGAAAGAACACGCATGGCTATTTCTCCATTCCGTCGTAGATGATGTCGGCCAGGAACCGGACCTGCATGTCGAGACCATAGTGTTGCACCAGCTCTTCCAGCCCGCTGTGGCAGTTGTGACAGGGCGCCACGATGACACTGGCGCCCGTGGCCTTGAGCTGTTCGGCCTTGATGCGGCCGGCCTGCATGCGGGTGGGCTTGTAGAGCGGCCCGCAGTTGATGACGCCGCCGCCCGCGCCGCAGCAGTAATTGTGCTCCCGGTTGGGATACATTTCAACGAAATGCTCGCACGTGGCGCGAATCACATCCCGTGTCTGTTCATGCAGGCCGTAACCGCGAACCATGTTGCACGGCTCATGAAGGGTGACGGCGGGTTGAAATTTTTGCCGCACGGTAATCCGTGCCGAGCGGATCAACTCGTCGTACAATTCGATGGCATGCTGGACCGTAATGGGCGGCATGCGCCAGCCCAGCCAGCGGTTGCCGGTGTCGTAGACGCTGCGAAAGGCGTGGCCGCATTCGCCCATCACGATGCGTTTGACCCGCAGCCGGGCGGCGGCTTCAAAATGGGTCCGCTTGATACGCCCCATGGTGTCGTAGTCGCCGCTGTACATGGCCATGTCGCTGTTGTCCCAACCCGGCGTGGCCGGCATGGTCCAATCCAGGCCGGCGGTATGCAGGATAACCGCCGCCTTGTAAATCAACTGGGCCTGGAATTTGGGTTCCGGGGCGATGACCGAGTACATGATGTCGGCCCC
>JABDRH010000075.1 GCA_013041835.1 Desulfatitalea sp.
GCCCAGGATTGCCCAGAATATGGCGGGATTGGCCCGGTATTCAATTCTTGTGGATTGAGATTGCATGGTTGAACCTTTCCTAAATATGCTTTCTTGTCCTCTTCGAGATCATTGCTATCCATAAAAACAATTGAAGCTCTAAAAGCAACTGAAGCCTTAATATTAACTGAAGCCTTTAAATTAACTGAAACAACAATCTGCAATATTGGTTCCAAAGAGGGAAAAACGATGCCAAAATTATTTAACCTTCTGTAATATTTGTCTTATTTGATCGCTACGAATGGAGAGAGGGTAATACAATGGGAGGCAACCATGTTGACATTACAGTGATTGGTGAAATATCAGCAAAAAAACAGAAATCGCCTAAACAACTAATCCATTCTTAGCCTACCCATGAGATATGACAGAGAGTCATCTTGTATGAACGGCAGGGATAAAAATAGGAATCCTTCCTGCTCTGTTGTTTTGCCGTGTGTTTCCCATTGCCAAAAGTACGTCCCGATTCAATCCTGTGGCTTGAATATACCTTGAATCTCAACCATGTGTCGTTTTTATACGTTTTCGAACAGGCAAGAGGATAAACATAGAAAATGGAATTATGGAAAAAATGATGGGTAAAGATTCGGAACCTTTAAAAAAAAGCCCACTTTCCCAGCGTTATTCCCATCATAGGCTATTCAAACATGATGTGTAAAGAGGATACAAAACGGATTACGAATTGAAAAATTCGATCAAATTGCTATCGGAGATTCACCGGAGCAATATCCGGCGAATCTCCGATCCCCACCTCCTTCCGGGAAAACTCACGCGTTATTACCAGATTTGACGGCGATACATTGCGGCCATGAAAAGATTCATATAGATGTATTGCCCGATCCATGCAATATACCGCAACGGTTCCTTCATACCCCAAGCAGCTTCGGCGCGTTTCCAAATATCATCTGTCATTTCTTCACGCATCACCGCATAGGTGAACTGGAGAACGAGCCTCTCTTCATCGCTCCATACCGACGATTCCGGACGATGAAGCATGGCGACCCTTTCGCCCGACATCAAATAAGATCCATTTTCGTCGGGTGTTGTTTCGGTGGATGTCGATAGCATCATTCGAAGCATGTACTGGTCATCCAGTTCGGTTGTAACTGCCAAGACGATCAGTAGCGCGTTGCCTACTTTCCTGCGCACATCCGGATCATCACGCTTATCAGACGCATCTATCCCTTTCTTGCTAGTCGTTACCTGCATGATCCCGTCGTTGCCGTCAAGTCCGGTTACCAACGAAGTCAATTTCTCGTAATATGTATAGTAGTCAACCCACCCTTCCGGATCATTGGCCATGCACATGACGTTCATCTGGTACCAGATGTTTGACTGTTTGGGCATCTCATTATTGAGCACGCCCCACTCTAATTTGGGTTTCAGCAGCCGGCTGAGATATTCCATACCTTTTTCCTTCTCTTTTTTGTTGCACCAAGGCAATTTCTCGATATCAGCCGGCACGTTTATTTTAGGAATACGGTTAAGTTTATCAATTTTCCAGAAACCATTCTCATCGCGCTCACCAATTTTTCCATAATCATTTTTTATTTTCCTCATTCCATTCTCCCTTCTGTTTGTTTTTTGATTAGTATCTGCCAATCGCAGAACCGAATTCAGGCAAAATACCGCTTTTAATTTCGGGAGCAATCTTTTTAACTACATCCGGAGCCCGAAAACCAACGAGATATCTGCCCATATTTTCTTCATGGTATCGACATCGCAACTTAACTTTTCGGAGACCTTTTGTGGCAGTATTTTTTTATAATGGCAAAGATTTTCATATTGTTTCTCCATGCAATTATCGAAGTAATTATCTTTGTCGGTACGCTTATGGATCAATTCGATGCTATCGTCCTGTGGCTGAACAGACCCAGCCACGACGGGTGGACATGTTTATGATATCATCATGCACCCGTGGTGAAATCCACTTTCATTCACCACTCTTTACGGCGAGTTAACGTATTCATGCACATCATCATGGAGACATAGTGCCCGATCCATAGCATATATCGTATGGTTTCCTTCTCACCCCACAATGCCATGCAGCGGTCCCAAAGCGCATCCGTCATTTCACTGCGGATCACCGCAAAGGTGAATTGTAGAACGAGGCCCTCTTCGTCGGTCCACACCGACGACTCTGGGTGACTCAGCATGGCGGCCTTTTCCGCCGACATCAAATAGGACCCGGTATCGTCGGGTTCTGTCTGGGTGGACGTAGTTGCCATCATACGAATCCAGAATTTTTCATTTCGCTCAGTTGCGATCCCGAAGCAAATCAGCAACGCGTTTCTGAGCCGCCGGCGAACTTCCGGGTCGTTTCGTTTCGCAGTTGCATCAATGCCTTTCTTGTGCGTTGTTGCCTGCATGATTTCGTCGTTATTATCAAGTCCGGTCAGCAAACATACCAAGCGCTCGTAAAACTTGAAGTAGGCCTCATACGACATTGGATCAACACATAGGCCGCCGATGCTACTCTGGAAATAGATGCGTTCCTGGGCAGGCAACTCACCCTTGCCTAACCCCCAACCGGACATTTCCCCCAAAAATTTCTTGAGCATCGCAGCACCGAGAGCCTTTTCTTCGTCGTTGAGAAAAGGCAGCTTCTCAAAATCGCTTGGCGTTTGAGGGGGATCAATCCGGTGTGGTTTGTCAATCTTCCAGAAACCGAACGCATCTCGCGCGTGGCTCATTTGTTTAATCTTTTCATTTTCCCTCATTTTCATTATCCTTTCCGCTGGGTATTTAATTCGAACCTTTCCTATATGCCTTCTTGTCCTCTTCCAGAACATTGCTATCCGCAAAAACAACTGAATCTCTAAAAGTTACTGAAGCCCCATAAATTGAAACCAGCATTTGCAACATTGGTTCCAAAGAGGAAAATGCCGAGCAGAAATACTTTAACTTCCTGTAATATTGGTCAAAATTGATCGTTTAAAATGGCGGGGGGCGGGGCGGGGTAATGCAATGGGAGACAACTATGCTGACATTTCAGTGAGTGTTGAAATATCAACAAAATTCGCTTTTGCGGTGAATTCCCAGGCGTTTCATTCGGGATTGAAGCGTCTTGGGGTTCACGCCCAAAAGCCGTGCCGCACCCCGAACTCCGGACAGGCGGCCGCCGCATTTTTCGAGTGCCGTGATGATGTGATCGCGTTGCAGATCATCCAGTGTTTTGAATTGATGCGTGGCGGGTTCACTCACTTCGGGGAGCTGAATATGAAGTGTATTTCCTTTGGTGATGATCATGGCACGTTCCACCATGTTTCTTAATTCCCTTATGTTTCCTGGCCAATCATAGGTTTGAAGGGCTTCAATGGTGGTGTTGGGAATGGTATCAATTTTTTTTCCCATGACCTCTGAAAATTCCTTCACGAACGATGTGATGAGCAAGGGCACATCTTCCGCACGTCTTCGCAGCGGCGGCACGGTAATGGGAAAAACATTGAGGCGGTAATAGAGGTCCGTCCGAAACCGCCCCTCTTTGACCGCCGCTTTTAGATCCCGGTTTGTGGCGGCGATGATTCTGGCATCCACGGTAAGGGTTTTGGTGCTGCCCAGCCGTTCAAATTGACCTTCTTGAAGTACACGGAGCAACTTGGCCTGCAGCTCAAGGGGAAGATCCCCGATTTCATCCAAAAATATCGAAGCGCCATCCGCCAGCTCAAAACGGCCGATCTGTTTTGAAACAGCCCCGGTAAAAGCACCCTTTTCATGACCGAACAATTCACTTTCGATCAGTGCGGCCGGAAGGGCCGAACAATTAACCTTGACCATGGGGTGATCCTTGCGGGGACTTAAATTGTGAACGGCATGCGCGATCAATTCCTTACCCGTCCCGGTTTCTCCCTGAATCAGAACCGTTGCGGATGTATCCGCCACCTGGTGGATTTGACTGATGACGTCATTGATGGCCTTGCTTTGGCCCACGATCTTCTGATGGTCGAACTCATCCCTGATTTCATCGATGAGATAGAGCTTTTCCGCTTCAAGCCGGTCTTTGAGTTTATTGATTTCAATGATCGAATTCGCAAGGGCTTCGTCGGTCCTTTTCCGCGATATGGCATTTGAGAAAACATCTGAAATTAGACGAAGCCGCTCAACGACCTCTTCCGCCCATTCACGACGAACTCCGAACGACTCCCATGAGATCATTCCCAAGATATCGGAGCCGGCCTTAAGTGGGAAAACCAAAGCCGACGTGACCCCCCTGTCTTTTGCGATCTGCTTGATGGGTTCGCTGTCGTCGGGCAATTCCGTGTAATCCGAAAACATGAACATTTTATCCATTCTTAGCCTATCCATGAGATATGACAGAAAGTCATCTTGTATGAACTGGTGGGGATATAAGGTGGTAATCTCCGGGGAACACCAGGAGTGCCGTAGAATCATTTTTTTCTTATCCGGGGCGAACTCCATTAGGCCGCTTCCATGAAAGCCCAGGGCCTGACAGACCAACTTCTGGCTTTTTTCGATTTCTTTATCAATTTGATCGGCCTGAAGGTTGATGAATCCTGCCGACAGATTTGAGATGAGCGCCTCGAACTCCAGGCGTTCTTTAAATGCCTGCTGCAGCGTTAGCAATCCTTGCTGATCTTTTGTTTTGCCGGGTGTTTCCCATGGCCAAAAATCTGTCTCACTTTTCTGACGTGGTTTGGATATGCCTTGTAGCCCTACCTGGTGTTTCTCTTCATTGCTGGCGCCTTGGGATCGGTTGAACCCAAGATGGTTGCTTTCGATACACTGGACGCGGATTTTATGTGCCTTTTCAGGGGTCATCCCGTCCCGGAATTGCCGACCGACTCTTTTCTCAATCTGTCTGCCGTTCTTGCGGTATACGATGTAATAGATCCGTTCATTCTTGATCGATCCTATTGTTTTCCCTTCAATAAAATAAACGCCGGGATATTCTGTCTTAATACGCTTTCGAACCGGCATGGGAATAAACCTCGAAGATGCAATTATGGGTAAAATGCTGGGAAATTACAGGAACAGTCTAAAAGAGGCCAATTTTACCCAGCAATATTCCCATCATACAATAGATGTGTACGATGCGTAAAGAGGATATAAAACGCTGGCATGGGGACACCGATATGTGACCGTTTCAGTGGTGTGTTGAGTTGGGCCTCCATGAAAAACGAAAAAGCATTACCGGTTTGGGAGCCTACACCGTCGGTTGCGGGAACAAACCACGGGGAAACCGAAGATGGTACACAATTCGCATATCCAAACAAGAACTGGGTGCCGATCCCCAATCGTCAGACGCTGCTGTGTTGTCGCACCGTATGATCCGGGTTGCCGGTACCGATCCGCAAAATGCAGGGCATTTCCATCTTCGGCAAAAATTCTTATGTTCGAGACTAACGTTTGTGGAGGGAAAAATGGTTCAAGAGATTATAAATTCGTATACGAATAATCCAAGCTTGCTCGGAATTTCAGCGATTGCCTTTGCGATCGGGTATATTGAATATGTGTATAGCTTCAGGCTTGTGATCAGGGAAAAATCAGCGCCATTCCCAGTCTGGATGCACACCTTTTACTTTGCGCATGATTTTACGGCGGCGGTCGTGTTTTTTAAACTGGCGAGACAATATGACTACTTTTGGTTCTTCACACTTTCCAGTATCGCCTTGCTGGTCTGGAACTGTTTTGAAATTTTCAACTTATACATGGCCGTCAAGGTTGAACGGCAAGAGATATGGGGAGAATGCTACAGTACCCCGGTAACTGAAAAACAGGCAGTTTTAAAGATAATCGGCCAAATTGCAATAATGGCGGCTGTTGTCAATCTTTTCAGGGTCTACATGAATGATGTGGTCATGTTCAAATGGCTTTGTTTTACAAACATCATCATGGCGGTTGGTCCTGGCTACCTGTGGGCCAAACGCAAGCGCAGAACAGGCACATCCGTTGGGCTTTCCATCGTTATTTTTGCCGGTACGGTAAATACCTTCCTGCCTCCCGGATATGGGATGTGGACAACGGCGCTTAACTATTTTGATCAACCATGGTTTTATATCACTGGAATCATAATATCGGCGGTTGCGCTTAACAACATCATCATGCTTCTTCGGTTTCCCGCAAAAGAGCACGTTGACGGTACAAAAAAACCGATTTGGTAAAAGGACTGCGGCGATCACAACACCATAGCGTCCGTTCTCATTGTTGAACCCGGCGCACAACCCGAATGACGCAAGGTCCGGAATTGTCAAGGGTTCGCAGCAGTTTTCACTGCGACGGACCCTTGGCGTTTAAGCCCTCCGGTTATTCCACCATTGGGGTTGAATATGCGCAAGCACTGACGCCTGTCGATTAATCAACGTTCTTTCTTCTCTGATCTTCCCAGTTTTGGTTGTGTTGAAATGTCCAATTATCCCCATAAAATTCGGCACTCGCCGCAGGATCATCATAAAGGTGCGTGTATAACCAAGCCCTCAAAACGATTTGCATCGTCTCAGGCACACTAAAGTGCCCGGATCTCAAATGACAACCATACCAGGCGGGGCTGTTTGTTCTATTATACTTATCTACAACTGTACGCGGCCAAATTATAAAATCCCATTGAGCAGAAACCCAAAATATTGGGACGTTTATATTTTCATATACAGGCGTAGTACCACCATTGACATACCCCGCGCCCGGCATCATAGATATTACAGCCGTCACCCTTTCATCCTTCAGCGCCACATGAATGCATGCGCTTCCACCTTGTGAATTTCCCATGGATACGATTTTGTTGATCACCAGCTTGTTATAGAAAATGCTGCCGGGATTGTCGTTTTCATCAATTAACCAGTTCAACCCGCAAAGCGCCTGATCACCATCTTGTTGATCACCATCGGTTCCGGCAATAACCACAAACCCGTGTGTTGCGAAGCTTTCTAAAAGAGGACGATAATCTCCATCATCAGGACTACGACCGGTCCCAACACATAGGACAATTATCGGATGGCTGTTATTGTTCATAATGCTTGGGTGGAAAACGTAGAAATCATCGGTGCCGTCTTGATTCCAGTCCGAACCGGTCTCGGCGATGACGATTGCATCAAAACCACCCTCTATATCCTCATAGCCGGCATGTGATGTGACAACAGAAAGCATAAACACGGCACTGCATAATAAAACGCAAACTGCTTTTAAAATAGACTTTTCCATTTGGCTTTCCTCCTGTGATTTAGGTATATCTTGGTCCACTCGATTATTTCTCAGTCAATTATTGCCATGTCAGATATTATAGCTTCAGCAATAGGCGTCCCATCACTCCATCGCCCCATATAACTTTGGGCGCTTCCATTGCCGCCAAAGGCAAATTCATAATCCGTACCTCTAAAAGCGCCCTCCTTAAAAGTAAAACTCTGTTTCATAGCCTGCAGCAAATCCGATTTCGAAAAATTCCGGATTCATCCATTAACTGGTATTGTTGAGTACCGTCGCTTTGTTAGCGTTTTATTATCATGGCGATTGACCGCGAATCATGAACTCGTTAACATTATTGTTACCTACCGAAACGCAAAAACCGGAGGGCAAAAAAGATGGCTGCAAGGGAATAAACATTTGCAGGTATTGAAAATACTGAATTTGGACACGACAAAAGGGGATTTAACAAGATGATGCGCGCGATGAACTGGTATGGCCGGATACGGAAAATCCGACAATCCGGTAGGGCGAAGGGAGAGGCTTGGTTCTAACACCGCCCACTGACTTGATCCGAAAGCTGGAAGACACCAGTATGTGACATTATATCAATGGGATGTTACGAATCATAGATTGGTTAATGCCGAGAGTGGGCGAATTTAGAACCAAGCCCGAAGGGAGGGTTAGGCCTTCCCTTCCCTTCCCTTCCCTTCCCTTTGGCTTGAAATTTTTTGCATTAGAGCATAACCGGGCGTTTTGGGGCAAAATTTTCTTCCATTGTCCACCATATCGCCGAGCCATGTGACAATTTATAAACAATAAAGTTTTCATAAAAATCTTCCAGTTGACCGGACGCTCTCCATGGCTTTAGAAATGCTCGTGTTGGGTGTTCGCATATTTCATCTTTAAACGCGTTTTCGGTAATTTGCTCCAATTGGCCTGTTACCCTCACTTGAATATTTTGTTGATGATCGTTAAAACAAAGTTCCACTTTATGATTTGCTTCAATTTGTTTGTAGAGATCTTTCATTTTGCCTGTATGGAAAACAATCCCATTCTCATCAGCACGATAAAGAAATAATGCTCGAACTCTCGGCTGGTCCCCATCAAGGGTTGCCAGATGAAATACCGGATTTGCGTTCATCAATTGAAATATTTCTTCCTTGTTCATATTGTTTCTCCTTGATCGTCGTTCAAAGAATTGAAGTTTTCAGATCTCAAGTCCTGCTTATGAAAGTGTGCGCGAAAATTCGCCCGAAACCGTGTCATCCACCGGATATTAGCGCGATCAATTTATAAATGCCGCCGACCAACGCCGCGGTCAGGGCTGTTCCCATGGAAAACATGACCACGATAAAAATGGCCCTGGTGGCTACGGCCAAAGACTTTTGGGGCCCAGTCCAAGTAGGGTGTTTAATGGGAATAATTACCGCTGCAGGCGGAAGCACGATCAGGCAGAGAACAAAGGCCTTCACTGTGTAGCCATGTTTTTCGATAAATTTTGAGACCTTTTCCTTGAATCCGGCCTTCTTTTCCGCCTTCAAGGCGTGTCAAAGGACGCATACGGTCTGTAGTCGGCCTTTGACACAACGCACAAGACGGAAAAAAAGACAAGCAAGAGGGTATATGCTCTGACAAAAATCGCCTTATTGCCTTTCGGTCATTTTTTTATGCTACATCGGGGTCTACTTACCGCCGAAGCTGTCGGCGTCGATCTCCATGGCCGAGTAGCAGGCATCCATGATGGTGTCGATCTTGCCGTTGGTCAGCGGCAAGATCGTGTTGATGAAGAACTCGGCTGATTTGATTTGGCCTTGCATGAACTTTTCATCCTTTTTTTTAACACCCTTGGCCAACTGCCGAGAGGCGATGCTGGCCCGCCACAACAGCATCCAGGCCATTACGGCGTCGCCGGAAACGTCCATGAAGGTGTAGGAATGGACCAGGGCGTTCATGATTTGCCCTTTCATCATGGTCGTGCCCAATTGCATCGCCGCTTCGCTCAGGCGATTGTTGACGGCTTCGGCCTTTTCCACCAGGGGTTTGAGGGCCTCGACCGCTTTGGCTTGGTCAAACGTCTTGCGGATCTCGCCCATCAGGGCCATCATGGCCTTGCCCTTGTCCATGACCGTTTTGCGGCCCAGGTAGTCCATGGCCTGGATTCCGTTGGTGCCTTCATAGATCATGGTGATGCGGGTATCGCGCACCAACTGCTCCTGAGGATACTCACTGGTGTAACCATAGCCGCCATACACCTGCAAGCCCAGATTGGTCACGTCATAAGACCGGTCCGTGACGTATCCCTTACAGATGGGCGTCAGGAAATCGATGAGCGCCTCGTAGCCGGCCTCTTCCTCGGCATCCCCGGCAAGATGGGATTGATCGATCAATTTGGCCACGTAATAGAGCAAACTGCGACTGCCTTCCACGTAGGCTTTCATGGTAATGAGCATACGCCGCACGTCCGGATGGTTGATGATGGCAACCGGCGGGGCGTTTTTATCAACGGCGTCGGCGGGGCGGAACTGGACACGCTCGCGGGCGTAGTTCACGGCGTTGAGATAGGAGGCGCTGGCATTGCTAAGGGCTGTCTGGGCGACGTGCAGGCGGGCGCTGTTCATCATCTGGAACATGGCGCGCATCCCTTTGTTCTCTTCGCCGAGCAGATAGCCGCGGCATTTGCCCTTGCCCCCCAAGGCCATCGCGGCGGTGGCGTTGCCGTGAATTCCCATCTTTTCCTCGATGCCCGTGCAGACCACATCATTGCGCTCACCGAGCGTACCATCGTCATTGACCCAAAACTTTGGCACCAGGAACAGGGAAATGCCGGCCGAGCCGGCCGGGGCGCCTTCGATGCGGGCCAGTGTTGCATGGATGATGTTTTCTGACAGATCGTGCTCTCCTCCGGAGATGAAGATTTTATTCCCGGTAATGGAATAGGTGCCGTCATCGTTTTTCTTGGCCGAGGTGGTCAGCGCGCCCACGTCCGAACCGGCCTCCGGCTCGGTAAGCATCATGGTGCCGGCCCATTCGCCAGCAACCATCTTTTTTAAAAAAAGATTCTTTATTTTCTCCGTGCCGAAAGTTTCTATGAGCTTGGAAACGCCACTGCTTAACGAGACATACATCACCAAGGATAGGTTGGCCGCGGAAAAATAGTCATTGGCCGCGATGCTCACCAGATGCGGCATGCCCTGCCCGCCCCACTCGGGGGGGAAAAAGGTGCCAATCCATTCGCCTTCTTTCAACAACTCCCAGGCGCGCTTGAAGCTGTCCGGTGTGGTGACGGCGCCATTGTTGAATCGGGCGCCGATTTGGTCGCCGTCCTTCTGGGTGGGCAAAATCTCTTTTACCGCCAAGTTGCGGGCTTCGGTGATGATCATCTCGATGACCTTGCGGTTAAACTCGGCATACGCTTCCGCCTGGCTCAACGCGTCCGCCTCGAGTTGATCGAACAGAACGAAATCGACGTCCCTACGATCCGCTAATACTTGTGCCATTGATATTTCTCCTTTCTTGACATGTGATATTTCTACTTTCTTGACATGACCTTGCCACCGGCCCGAATTCCGCTACCACAGCGGGCAGCGGATTGATCAGCCTTGTGCAGTGCCGATGCCTTTGATGAAAAGATCTACCAGCGGTTCGGCCATGGAAACCAAGTCATGGTCCATGCCGGTATTGATCCAGGTGTCGATCACTTCGTCCACCGCACCGAAGATGAGCCGTTTGACCAACCCGACATAAAGATTGTTTCGAATAGCTCCCTGTTTTTGCCCCAAATCGACGACCTGAGAAACAATATCACGGTATGTTTTGGATATCCGGCTTATGGGCTCGTGCACCAAACGCCACTGCAGGTGCGTCTCGCTCTGAAAGACGACGGCCCCGAATGGATCGTTCTGAAACAGATCCAAATGGGCATGAATCAGGTGGTGGAGCTTTTCAACGGCTGTATGACCTTCCGCCACTGCCTTCCAGAATCGGTCGGAGGCCCGGTCCGTCATGCGTTCGTAGGATTGAACCAGAATGTCGTCTTTGTTCTTGAAGTAAAGATAGATGGTGCCGTCGGCGACCCCGGCTTCCTGGGCGATTTGGGAAATGGTGGATTGGGAAAAGCCCTTATCGGCAAACACCCTGATGGCTGCAGTTAGAATTTGCTCATATTTATCTGTTTTACGCTTCATCGCAGATGTGACGCCCCCTTCAACAGAAAATGAATGAATACTCACTCATTTAACAAGCCCCATTATTTCGTGTCAAGCAAATTATCGAGATCGTCGCCTTGATTTACCCCAATGCTGCAAAAGCCGGCGGGCGGGAGCGCCAAGGCGTCAAGGGTGACGCCGTGGTCTGGCGATCCATTGGCCATGCGGTTCCAAATACCCGGCAACTTTCCGGACGCCTGGACTGAAAAAGCTATTCTTTCAGACATTTTCATTGTATGGTCTTCGTCATGCAAACTTGGTTTCATTGCAACAGGAGGCATTAATTACAACTCGATGGTCCTGTTTCCGCTAATTTTCAACCCCAAAGGATGTGTGACGACCCGCATATGCGTTGTTTTATTCAGCGTCATTTTTTTTTCCATTTGATTTGCTCAATCGTCATTCTGTTCTGGCTTGCCGTGGTCCCGTCGAAGGCCGAGAAACCCCGAGGCCGTACCGTCGGCTTGGCATTTTCCTATACCGGTATCCAACAGCTTCCAACGGACTTGGATGCCGGAGGCAATGTCGACGTCAGTCGCCATTATTTGCGCCTCGATATGAGCAAACCATTGAACCGCAAATGGGTGCTTGGCATGGGCTTGAGCTATGACTTCGAACGCTGGAATTTCAACGACATCAGCAGCATTGCCGGCACTGCGCCCTGGCGCCAGATCCATCGGATCGGTCTAAGTCTGCCGGTTTTCCATGCACCGTCCTTGTCGTGGCGCCTAGGTGCCGTACCTATGTTTGAGTTTGCCGGCACCCCCGGCGCCAACCTCGAAAAAAGTCTCTCCTACGGCGTTGTTTTAACGGCTCTCAAGGTCTTTGGTCCCCAACTCACCCTGGGCATCGGCGCCGGGGTCTTCAGCCGCCTCGAAGAGGTTTCGGGTTTCCCCTACCTGGCGATCAACTGGGCCATCAACGACCAATGGCGGCTTCAAAATCCGCTCAGATCCGGACCGGCCGGACCGGCCGGCCTGGAATTGGTGTACTCCCCCGATGAACGATGGACCGTTGGCGCCGGCGGCGCATACCGTACCTACCGCTTCCGCCTCGACGAGAAGGATGCCATTATCAATGGCATCGGTGAAGTGGGTTTTGCCTTCACCTTTGTGAGAGCCACTCGCCGTCTGGGAGCCGGCATTACCGTGGATGTCACCGCGGGCGCTCTTTTTGATGGCGATTTGACCGTTGAAAATGATCGCCACAATGATGTGGGCGCCACCGGATTTGATACCACGCCGATGGTCGCACTGACCCTCTCCGGACGCCTTTGAAGGATCAGGGAGCTAAGGCGATTTCTGTCATGGCATATTCTTTTCCGCCAATCGCCCAAATCATACTATCTGCCGGCAATGGGTCTCTCGGATGAAAATCAGCAGGACCAATGAAAGCAGAAGCCAGGCCAGCATCAGGCTGAACCCTGCCCGGTACGCTTCGAAAGAATAGATCCTGACCCCGGCCTCCATGTGACCATGCCATTTGAAATCCAGCATCCAGCCGATTGCCGGCTGCAGAATCATAGGCCCGGACATGGTGCCCATGTTGACCATCCCCGAAATGGTGCCCGACAACCGAGCGGGAACCGATTCCTTGGCAATGGCAAAGGTGATGACCACGGCATTGGCGCAGAAACTGGCAATCAACAAGGCTGCGACCAGAATAGGGATCGGCAACCCTTCGATGAGCAGCGCCACGGAAAAGGGAACCAAGGCGCCAAAGCAGCCCAATAGAAAAAGAGGTTTGCGTTTGCCAGAGCGGTCCGACAGCCAACCGAAGCACAAACCGCCGGCGGCCATGGATACCATCATCGCCGATGCCAATACGGCTGCCTTGGCCGGCGTCATGCCGTAATGCGTGGTAAGAAACGGTACCCCCCACAAACCACAGAAGGAAAGCACGCTGCCGGTCATCGAGCCGGGAATGACCAACAGCAACCAGGAATTGCGGTAATGGAAGATCTCGGCCATGCCGGCGGCAACGGCGCCGATGGAAAAGTGGCGATCGACACGACACACCGGGAGCCGGTCGGCATAGCCCTTTTCAGAGGGATTGTCCCTTGCCAACCCATGAATCAGGGCCGCAACCCCTAGGGTCAGCCCGGCCACGATCATCATCGCGCTGCGCCAGCCGAACTGATTCATGAAAAGCCGCAAGGGGGGACCGGCCATGATGCCGCCCAAAACGCCGCACGTCACGGC
>JABDRH010000081.1 GCA_013041835.1 Desulfatitalea sp.
AAATTTCCACCACGTTGAAATTCGTAAGGCACCTGGACCTGCGCCACCTCATATCTTTCGTTTCTGAAATGATCGATTAACGGTTCGACGTGGGCTGAGGGCACAGCTCCCAATTGTAGCAATGGAAAGATTCTCGTTTCTCTACACACACGGCAAAGTTCGGTGATGGTATCGATGTGGAACTTAACATCCAGATGATCGCTGTAAAGAAAAAGAAAATGAGAAACCACAGCGAGGCCAAAGCTGTCATCAGGGAAATTCAGGATAGGAGCTGACTCCGCCACATAGCGCTTTTCGAGTTTGCCTTGTGGGTAGTCTGAAAGGAAAGCGTGCATGGCTTCCATACGGACTTTGCCCAATTCGTTAATAGAACGAATGTTTTTCCAAACGAATTCGTTCATGTTGATTTGCGTTTCTTGAATGACCTGGTCAAAGGTCTCATCAATGCGTTTGCTGATGTCATCCACGCCAAATGCGTAGAGAGGATCAACAGAAACAATTTTTCCTCCCCGTCTTGTTAACTCAGCGTTGAAACTGGCCGGCCCATCGCCGCAACCGAGAATAGGCTTTGTGAGATCATCGTCCGACAACTCAAACATCGCCACATATTCAGAAAAGCTTCTTCCCCAGGGAACGATGTCTTTCAATTGAAAAGCCATTTTATTTCTCTTCAGCAATATAACTGATCTGGTTAAACTTTTCCCCTACTGTTTCAAATACTGCCAAGCGCGCTTCATCTCGGCCCAGTCGTAGTCTTCGGAAAAGTTCGTCTGTCACCGCGATAGGGTCCGCCCGTCCTGCGCTTGTCTCGCAGTAAAGCGGTAAGGGGTGTTTTTGTCCCTGAACAACCGAATGGGGCCCTGGACCAGAACCAGACCGATGAAAACCGCATATATCGCCGAATAGAGCCAGTCGATAGGATGAACGAGGCCCTCGGCCAGAATCTGGCGGACATAGAGTATCCCTATGGGCAGGTGCAGGAAAACACACGTGATGATCCCAGGGCTATAGCGTACCTTCAACTTGCGAATCGGCAGAATCGTGTGAGAGGGAATCTGTGCAAAGGCAATGAGTACTGGGCCCAGACCGAGCCATATCAAGTTCGGGAAAAAGATGGGCAGGACATAAACCGGATAGGCGAATAAGGTGTTGATAATCATGGCCGAATTGGTGTTGAAGGGGTAACGGTCAGGCGTATCGCTATTGAACATACCGACATTCATCTGACCAGGAAGATATCCAGGCCACCGATATTCCTCGATATTATGGAGAAGCTGTGCAAACCACATGGCGGTAAGCAGTAACTGCACGGTTGAAAGCTCTTTCCAGACAAAACTAAGAATGCACCCACCAATGACCAGCAGAATGCCGCCCACGTCAAACCAATGCCTTCGGTAAAATGCCAACATGTTAACCCTCCTGTCTTCGTGTTATCCCATAAAGGATGATACTGTATATTTCTCGAATTGCCTCCTGGGCGTTCAGCCCGAACGCATCAAGCTTCTCCTGTCTGACGATCGTCTGAAGTGCGGCAAGAAGCACCTCCATAACCATGACCGGATTGATATCATCACGAAAAAAGTCGGCCTTGCACCCCTTGTCGAGGAATTTCCCGAAATTCTTTCGTATCAACGCCAGCTTTTGCGTCTCTAATGCCGCGACGGACTCGGCCTGCATTCGGTTCAGGTCCCTGACAAAGGGTGGACGAAATTCTTCTATGTGTTGATGCAGGCAGGAAACGAACGTATGCAATGTGGCGGGAAAGTCGGAAACGTCACGGGCGGCAATGGCGTCCATGCACCTTTCGGTCTCCTGAACCTTATCATGGAGCACCGCTTCAACGAGTGACATCTTGTCCGGGAAATACCGGTAAAGGGTCCCTTTGCTCATGGCCAGTTCAGAGGCCAAGTCATCCATGGTCACGCTGCGGAATCCGAGGGTGAGAAAGTGACTCCGCGCGCAAGCGATGATTCGACTTCGCACGGCGTCTATCGGATGATTCTTCTTCAACTGTTTTCTTTATCCATAGGGCTTTGACCTTCATGGTACTTTGGGTACTTGTTTAGGACTTTTAGTTCTGTTTGTCAACCCCAATGTTACATCAAAAAGATGGCCTACAATCGATCCGATTCGAGCGCTGCCCCAGTTGCTCAACGGGAGCAGAGACTTCACCGGACTGGCACAGGCTGGCACCGGAAAGCCACCGCCTTCGGCCTGATTTTATTTATTCAAATGCGGTAAAAAGCTGTCTCATGTAGACAACTTGCTTTCCCTTGACCATTCCTGTATTTTCTGGACTTCCTTTTTAAGGATACCCAATGACATCAGGAACTCTTTATGTGCCTTTGGCGCACGACGCTCGAATTCAGAATGCCACCGGGCCATAGATGATTCGTCCATACCGGCCGCTTCCATCATATTTACCCACATTTTTTTGTCCACGAATGGAATCGCAAGCCATATTAGAAAGTCCTCATGACTTTCAGGGTGCCGTTTTTCAAACAGTTGGTGCCACTTCATCATTGCCTCATCAGTCATTCCGATATCCCGGAACATGGCAAGCCAGTCTTCTTTATCAACTTTTTTTTCATTGTCATTCTCCTTATGGCGTTGGTTTTTGTTTGTGCCATGGCCATGACAATGCATTGTATAAACTGTAAACCAATAGACGGGTCAAGCCCTGAAAACCAATTTTCATCGATGAAATTATCTTCACTTACACAAAACAACCTATGGGATGAGGACGACTTTGCCGAACGAACGACGACTCTCGATCCAGCGGTGTGCCTCAGCGACATCCTCCAATCGAAAAGTGCGAGTGACACTGAGAAGCTCTTTGGTAGCCAGCCAATTATTTCTAAAATCATACGCCTGCTTGAACTCCGGCCTATCCACCACCGAATAGATCGAGAAGGGTATGATTGTAAAAGATTTCAACATGAGCTCAGCAGATATCTCAAGTGTACCGATCCCGGCAGCAAAGCCGTTAAGCAACCATTTCCCACGCTGCCGGATAGCATGCAGGTCGGTCCTCAGCGTTGGGCCGGTAACACTATTAAACGAAACATCGACGCCCTTGCCATTGGTAATTCTCAGCACCTCGTCAGCATAATTCGAGGTACTCACGTTGACAACATAATCCGCGCCTATTTTGCGGCAAAAATCCAGCTTCTCGTCATTGCTGGCAAGGGCAATTACCATATTCGTGCCACGCTGTTTGGCAATCTGCGTGAACACAGAACCGATTCCGCCTGCAGCCGCATGCACCAGAATGCTTTCCCCCGGCTGGAGGTTACCGAATGTATAATAGGCCAGGTAGGCGACAAGCATGTTAGAATGGTAAACGATAGCTTGATCAAACGATGCCCGGTTGGGTACAATCATTATTTTTCCATGCTTTGCAACGGCGTATTCCGCATAGGCGCCTGTTTGCATATCTGCCGTGACGCGCATACCGGGTCTCAGTCCCTCGACTTTAGCCCCGACCTTCTCGATGGTACCGGCTACTTCTCGACCTCCCACATAAGGAAAGGGGGGCTTAAAAGGGTACCCGCCCGTACGCATTACTACATCTGCATAAACAGCGCTTGCAAGTGCAACCTTGATCAGGACTTCATCGTCAGCCGGCTCTGGCACCGGAATATCCACAAGCTCGTAATTGTCGGCAGCCCCATATCCTTTCAATTGCATTGCTTTCATTTTTTAGCCTCCAAAATAATCGCAGTAGGGATACCGGTTACCCGGCACCCCCCGCACAGATCACGGCGTCAGCGTCAGGAAGAAATCGAAATCGCCACGAATAAAATCAAAATCCTTCCTTCGTTCAAGGCCGTAATAGAGCCAGTTCGGCCTCAGCTTTCTTTGCAAAAGTTGTTTTGCCGCATTGTCGAACCTGACGGATCAGAACGACTGGGAAAAAGCCTAACAATTCGTCAATTTTCTTTTCAATCTTTCGTTTCTTGCAAGTCATTTTAGTTTTCTACGCACGCATTTTACTGTTGTCAATGCATTTGTAGGCATTCGGAAATCTTTCTTCATCGCGTAGCCTTAAATAGCAGGTGATTAAAGGGCTTTTGGATGTAGGCATATATCGCTTGGAAACATCCTTTTCCTGAATTTTGATGGCCGCCGTCACAACCTTCGGCCGGAATCGCCCGGACTGATCACTGAGGCCTACTATTCGCATTTTTCCGGAAAAGAAGAACTCAGAAACTGTGTACTGCTTTTCTGACGGGATATAGGCGGTCGACGTGTGGGAACATTTTGCGCAGGTCTGATGCGGACGAAACGGTGTGAAATCTACACCACCGGCACGTGGCCCATAAGTTTTTAGAGCAAATCACCACGAAAATTCGCGGACGCCCCTTTGCCTGAAGGATTTTTCCATTTCCCTTCAGGCAATAGTTACATGCGTTGGCCCTGCAAAGGCCAACAGCGCATTGACAGCTACAGGATCATTACAAGGATCGATACTGTTATAAAATGGACAATACACAATACTGCCGTGTAACCCATAATATCCCTGGCGCGTAGGTCAAGAAGACGCCCCAAGACGGGCAAATAGATCAGCGTCCAGAACGGCTGGATGAGATTCGTACACAAATCCCCGTATGTAAAGGCCATGATCAGTTTTCCCATGGGATAACCGAATTCTTTTGAGGCCTGGATCAACGGGCCTCCAATCACGAGCCATTCCCCTCCGTTTGATGGGACGAAGATGTTGACAATCGAAGAGGACAAGAACACAAACCATGGAAAAGTTGTTGGAGAAGAAATAGAAATCAGCCAGGCTGCGATAACCTTCGAAAGCCCGCTAAACATGAAAATACCCATAATTCCCGCATAGAAAGGGAATTGAATAATGATGCTGGCAACTCCCCTGACCCCGGACAGAACGGCTTTAGCGAATAGAGAAGGTCTTCCCCAAAGCGCCATGCCGACCATGAAAAAGGTGAAGTTGAGACTATCCAGATTAAGGCCTGAAAGCCCTTTTGTCCCGAAATGGTAAAATATGTAGATGATGCCACAAATACATATAAGAAGGGTGAGAACAATGGATCGATCCACACTTTCAGCCGGTGTGTAAAACTTCTTTTTATCTTGATCTTCTATCTGTTTTTCAACCACCAGCTCGCCTTTTTCTATCCTGTCTGCCGCATCCCACTTCGGGTCAGCCTGCTTCGGTTTCAGCAGCATGATCATCATAAATACGATGATAATGGTTACAGCCAGAATGGTCAGATTGAAAGTGCTGAAAATAGTTTCGGAAGGAGGAACCAGTCTGTCTATGAGTCCTTGTTCCATGTACTGGTTTCCCGGCGTATTCATCAACAAGGGGGCAGTCACTGACAGCCCATATCCACTCAATACCAATGAAATGTATGCACACGCCCCGACAAAGCGGTAGTCAGTGCCTTTAACGCGGCGAGCCAGCTCCATGCCCATAACGGCCACAGACACGGCAAATCCCCAGAAAATCCATGATAAGCAACCACCTATGAAGACGATGATCAGATAAACAGATGTCGGGTTGTTCACCTTGCTGCCTAACCAGTCAAAAATCCTCGAAAAGGCCGGCGCGTTGCCAACAGCATAACCCAGTACAACAATGAGGGCCATCTGCATCGAAAACTTCAGGAACATCCAGAAGCCCTTATACCAGTTTTCGAGTAACGCAATTGGCTCGGTATTTGTTATGGTCAACGCAAAGACCATCGCGATGAAAGTCAAAATCAAGGCAAAAGAAAAAGAATCCGGCAGCCACTTGCGAAACTTTTCCGCAGTCAGTTCCCCCAAAAATCGTATCATGCTTTCCCCCATTTAGTTGTCAAGTTGTAAAAAGGGATCGGGTATGAAATAATGCATTTATATCATCCAATAAGGCGATTTCCATTTCACCCGCAATTTGTTCGCCTCTTTTGACCGCCCCTTGCCTCCGCTCCCAAAAGTAGTACAGCGCAGGCTCAATTACAATAAAGGAAATCAGCACCGGTGAATGATCCAACACAGCGGGATTGCGGATAAAACTTGTTGGACTGAGCCACCCGATAATGCAACCCGATCAATGACCGTATCTAAAGTTGTCTTCGCCGACCAATATCGCTTTATAGCGGCCACGGAACAACTGTCCATCCAAACCATGGGCTGAGTTAAACCTCTGCGTGTAAACACCGTTGACATGACGCATACAACGAGAAAGGTTGCCATCCGGTGTAT
>JABDRH010000082.1 GCA_013041835.1 Desulfatitalea sp.
GGATATGTGCAGGTGGATGTAACGGCGCAGACGGACTCAAAGACAAGCAAGATGGGGGAATTATTCCTTTCCTGCGCCCCCAGCCTTCGGGAAAGCCGGAGAGCGCAAGATCCGGCCAAGTGGGTCGCACGGCAGCCCGCTGCGGCTTCACCCTTGGTCGCTTGGCTCTTGCGCCCTCCGGATTTTTGCACCATTGGGGTTCATTCACCCACCGTTGCCGATTCTCTGAGGACGCGCTTTAGCAGTTTGCCGGTGGCGCTCTTGGGCAATTCGGTTACAAATTCCACGTACTTGGGTACTTTGTAAGCCGCCAGGTTTTCGCGGCAGTAGGCGATGATTTCATCGCTTGTGGCCGTTGCGCCTTGTTTGAGAACGATGGCGGCCTTTACGACTTCTCCTTTTTCAGGATGGGGCACGCCGTACACGGCAAGCTCCTTGACCGCGGGGTGGCGGTACAGGTATTGTTCTACTTCCGCGGGCCATACTTTGAAGCCTGAAGCGTTGATCATGTCCTTGATCCGGTCGACAATGAACACATATCCCTCTTCGTCCATGGTACCGGTGTCGCCGCTGTGGAGCCAGCCGTTTTTTAGTGCGCTTTCAGTGTCTTCCGGCCGATTCCAGTAGCCGAGCATCACGCCGGGGCCTTTGATGCAAATCTCTCCCCATTGCCCGCGGGGCACTTCGTTATCGTTTTCATCCATTATTTTCAATTCCACGTTTTCCACCGGTGTGCCGATGCTGCCGAATTTGTGCCGAAAATCATGGTTGTAGCAGGCGAAAGGCGCGCATTCGGTCAAGCCGTATCCTTCGTATACCGGCCGGCCGAATTTTTTTGCCCACTGGGCGGCAACCTCCTGCGGCATGGTTGCCGCGGCGGAGAATTCATACCGGATGGAAGAAAGGTCATACTGGGACAGGTCCATGTTCAGCAGGTTGATAAAGATGGTCGGCACGGCGAAGAACATCGTGATACGATCGTTCTGAATTGAAGTGAGTACCGGTTCAGGCTCAAACCGCCGGTACAGCACAAGCGTCGCGCAGGTGGTGAAGGCGCCGTTCATAATGAAATTTTGCCCGAACACGTGAAACAAAGGTAAAAACAACGCCAATCGGTCATCGACCGTGAAGCCGGAGTGGTGCGCGGCGGTCCAACTGTTGGAAATGATGTTGCCATGGGTCAGCGTGGCGCCTTTGGGAAATCCCGTGGTGCCTGAGGTGTACAAAATGGCGCCGGGCGCCGATCGGTCCAGATCCACCGCCGTGAAATCATCAGTGCCGTCATCCATCCATGTTGCCAGGGCGACGTGGCCTTGTGCTTGCCCTTCGCAAACCACGACATGCGCCAATGTTTCATAATCATCCGGCCTGACGCTGGCAAGCAGATCCGCCACGGTAAACAGCAGCCGGGAGCCGGAGTCCGTCAGAACATACTTGAGCTCTTCGGACTTCAACATGGGGTTGACCGATACGGCAATGGCTCCGATCTTAAGCGCGGCAATGTAGACAATGGCGAACTCGGGAATATTGGGAAGGTACAGGGCGATACGGTCCCCTTCGGCCACGCCTTTTGATTTCATCGCCGTTGCCAGCCGGTTGGCGCTTTGGTTCAACGCCTGATAGCTGATTGACTTGCCTTCGAAAATGATGGCTGCTTTATCCGGGAAAAAGATTGCTGCTCGTTCAACGCTTTGCGCTACATTCATGATCAGGCCCTCCTTTTCTCTTCCAATTCGCGTAAAAGTAAGTGTGGCCGCCCCTTTTGTCGAACTTCTATCCGCTATTTTGCTTCTACCCGATATTCGGTTGATCTGTACCCCGACTTTACAAAAGCCGGAGGGCTTCAGAGTCAAGGCGCCAAGGATGAAGCCACAGTTAACCCTTGGCGACGCCGGACCTGGAGCCCTTCGGCTTTTGCTGCATTCAAGTTTACTTTTGCTCCAGTATCAACGCCAGTCCCTGTCCGCCGCCGATGCACAGGGTGGCCAGGCCGTACCGCGCCTGGCGGGCTTTCATTTCGTAGAGCAGCTTGGTGACGAGAACCCCGCCGCTGCTGGAAACCGGATGCCCCAGGGCAATGGCTCCGCCGTTGACGTTGACTTTATCCAAGTCCATGCCAAGCTCGGTGATACAGGCCAGGGCCTGGGAGGCGAAGGCCTCATTGAGCTCCACCAGGTCGATCTGGTCCATGGTCAGGCCTGCTTTTTCAAGGGCCATTTTCGTGGCAGGGATGGGCCCAATCCCCATGTAGGCAGGGTCAACCCCCACCGAGGCATAAGAGACAATGGAAGCCAGCGGTTTTATGCCCAGTTCGTCCGCTTTGTCCCGGCTCATCACCACGAGGGCCGAGGCCCCGTCATTCATTCCGCTGGCATTGCCGGCCGTGACGGTTCCGTCTTTTTTGAAAGCGGGTTTGAGCTTCTGAAGAC
>JABDRH010000084.1 GCA_013041835.1 Desulfatitalea sp.
GTTCGATCTGAGGGCTCAAAACCGCAGGAATAGCGAGCTATTTTGAGGATTTTGAGACCGAAGATCGGGCCAAGGTAGCCCGAAGCCGTGATGGATAAAGGGCAACTTATTAAATTGTGATTCCTAACGCACATGCCGCCGTCATAGCCCGGATAACAACGCGCACAACAATCTGACGCCGAATCCCGTCGCCCCGGGACCGCAGTAGTCATTGCCCTTCCCAAGAAAACCGGGGCCGGCGATGTCGATGTGTGCCCAACGTGTCTTGTCGACAAATTCGGCCAGAAAAACTGCGGCCGTGACCGCGCCGCCGTACGGGCTGGAGGCATTGTTGCTGATGTCGGCATAGTCGCTTTTCATCAGCGCTTTATAGTCTTCGGGCATCGGCATGGGCCAGCAGCGTTCGTGGGTGGCGCCGGCAGCGGTCAGGATGGCGTCGGTAAGATCCTTGTCTCGGGAAAAAACACCGGCGATTTTTTCACCCAGGGCCACCACGCAGGCGCCGGTAAGGGTGGCCAGGTCGATCATCAGGTCGGGCTTGTATTTTTTCTCGGCATAGGCCATGGCGTCCGCCAGGATCAGGCGGCCTTCGGCGTCGGTATTGCCCACCTCGATGGTTTTGCCCGAGTAACTGGTAATAATGTCACCGGGACGGACGGCCGTTCCGGACGGCATGTTCTCCACCAACGGAGTAATGCCGATGATACGGTGACCGGGTTTGAGCCGGGTCACCGCCAGCATGGTGCCGGCCACGGCAGCTGCGCCGGCCATATCGGCCTTCATGGCCGCCATGCCTTTGGCGGGTTTGATGCTGATGCCGCCCGTATCAAAAGTAACGCCTTTGCCTACCAGAACAATGGTTTTATCAGCCCGCTGCGGTGTATAGATCATCTCCACTAACCGGGGCGGGTGGTGACTGCCCGCACTCACCGCCAACAAGGCACCGAATTTTTGATGGGCCAACCGGTTTTCGTTCCATACACTCGTTTTTAGGCCGGCTGCCTGAGCGGCTTTCTGAAACAGACCGGCCAGTACTTCGGGCGGTTTGTCATTGGCTGGCGTATTGCCCCAGTCCCGAGCCCTCAGCGTGTTTCCGCATATGGTTTCAACTTCAGACACGCGTGCTTTGGCCGAGTTGGCGGCGCCGGTCGGAACCAGCAGCGATATTTTTTTGACCCGGTCGTTTTTGGGCTTGTCTTTGTAGCGTATGAAAACGTGGTTGGCCAGATAGGCCCCCTCGGCCATGGCCGTGATGGCGGTTTGGTGATCAAAAGCCAGGGACTTTGACGGAACGGCAAGGATCGCGTCGGGGGTCTTGGCCGTCATGGATGCCTTGACGGCACGGCCGGCCGCTCTTCGCAACGTTTCAGGATCGATCTTGTCAACAGGCCCCAAGCCCAGAAACAGACAGCGCTTTACTTTGCCATCCAGAAGATCATACAAAACCACCTGTTGGCCTTTTTCTCCTTGAAATTCTCCCGTGGCCCGCGCCTTGTCGATCAGGGAACTCAATTCGGGCAGGGTATACATATCCGCATCTTCGGCAACCGGTACCGCCAGATGGTCGACTTTCTTTTTTCCCAATCGAATGCAAGTCAAGTTGAGCATGCCGCAACTCCTGATTATGATGAAATTATCTTAACGAGCCCAATCGCTCCCAGATCACCAATCCCCATACCACCGCACCGGTCACCAGGGAGAACAGCACCGCCGCGGAACCCATATCCTTGGCCTGTCCGGCCAGCGGGTGTGGCGTTTCGCCGATACGGTCCACGGCTGCCTCGATGGCCGAGTTGAGCAGTTCGACAATGATGACCAGCAGGGCCGATAGAATCAACAGGGCGCGTTGGGCCGCAGTTTCTCCGATCCACAAAGCCAGGGGCAGCAACGGCAAAATAACCGCTGCTTCCTGGCGAAAGGCAGCTTCGTTGCGCCACGCCGATGCGATGCCCTGCGCCGAGTATCGTGTCGCGTTGATCAGCCGTTGGATGCGGCCTGAACCCTGTTTCTTCATTGCATCGAATCCACCAACCCATAGTCCGGCAGCACCGGTACCCGCAAGATCAAGTCAATGGCCTGTCTGGCCTGGTCGGCCATTTGGGGAAAGACCTCCCCCAAAGCGGCCATATGGCGCAGGTTGTCGGCTGTGCGCAGCACCAGCATGGCCATATCC
>JABDRH010000086.1 GCA_013041835.1 Desulfatitalea sp.
TGATATGGATATATCCGGCAATCCGGTCTTGGTCGTCCAGGCAAGGATCCACGGTGATGTCAAACCAGCGGTGACCCATTGCCAAACGGAATGTTGCTTGTTTGTGGCTCGTCCTGACAGCGGCGTATGGGCATTGCTTCGGCGGTTGGTCGGTGCCGTGAACCAGTTGCCAGCAGGCATGCCCCACGATTTTACCGAGTGGACGGCCGATGAGGCTTTGCATGGCCAGGTTGCATCTGATAATGCGCTGGTCGGCATCCAAGATGGCCACGGCATCGGCAATGATGTCGAAGGCGGCTTGCCACCGCCGGTTCATTCTGTCAAGGATGCGCTCATTTTTTTTGTATTTTTCAAGCTGTGTCGACAAGCTTTGAACTTGCTGCGACAAAGACGCCAAGGTTGCATTCATGCCTCTATCTGAAGCTGGTAACATACATCAATCTAACATAGGCCTTGGGTGATGCGCAACCAGGGGCTGGCAAGGCATTCCATAAAGGACATGATGCCTCGCATTATCGTGTCATTTGGGGAAACTCTCGTTTTGGCGACACCCTAACCTAACAGGGGGGGCTTTTTTAGCTAATTTTTGTAGCAGGGTGAAAAGGTCCTGAGCGTCAAACGGCTTGGACAAAAGTGCATCCGCTCCCATCTGATCGGCCGTTTTTTCATGGGTTGGATTGCAGGCGGTGAGGGCAACGGTTTTTTGTGGAAAGCCTTTCTTTATGCGGTCGAGAAGCGTCATCCCATTGGTACTGAATTCAATGGCATGCGTCGCGAAATCTCTCACCAGCGGGTCATTTTCGATCACGACGATTCCCAAGGATTCCAATGGCGCATCGGCCAACATATCATGCCACCTGCTGGGAGGCGATGTTATCGGTTCCGTTGTCGGACACCAGCGACTGGCAGATCATATCAATATTCTCCTGCATGGACGATCGGCGATGGTCGCTTATGGGGAATCCCTTGGCAGCCGCCTTGATCATTACCGCGATCAGTTTAACCCGTTGATAAAAAAGGTGATCGTACGATGGAGGGGGGGCGGAAGCTTCGTCTTGAGAAAAATCGGAAACCATGCCACCCAAATCAATGGCTTCGGCTTCCACATGGCGCGCGTTTTCCAGCATGGCTGCACGGCGGTGCTTTCCCATGGGGCAACCTTGCAGATACGCTTTGGCCATGACGATCATCAATTTGAGTCTGACATGGAAGATGTCGTCAGGATCCATTTCCCGGGTCTTGTTGGATGGTGCGCCGAGCCTTAGCATGATAGTCCTTCCTGAAGCCTTGAAGATGGGGCATGCTGAATCCCTGAGCGGTGTCTGCCTTATAAAACTATTGGGTGCGGTAAGTCAAGCAACATACCAAGACAGACAGATCAGATGAACGAACCGGAAGGATGATTCAACGTTTAGGGGATTGAATTGATGAAACAAGAATAGAACTCAAATTTCTCATTGGATTGGGAATTGTCGGAAAGGGCCGCGGATTTCAGCAACGAATTGCCGGTCGTGCCATACCCGCCCATCATGACGATGGTTCCATTGGTTGTGCCGTCCATGTCCCCTTGACCACCGTCTGTCACGAGCAGGGTGACGGCCCTGCCGTCTTTGGCGATCCGGCTTTTGGGCCGATAGTCCATGTAACCCAAACCCGGGTGAAAGCTGATCCAATATTGATCAGGGGGGATCGGGTTGGCCACATATAGGGTTGCATAAACCTTGTCTCCGGCATTGGCGCACTGAATTTGCATGCAAATTAATCCGGCTGGCAGTGTGGGTTGCAGGCTTGTGGGAGGTGCCGTGATGAGAGGGTCATACACGGGTTGCACGGCTACCAGGTCGGCAGCGGAATTCTCGGCCTTGATTTTAATGCCAAATAGTTGATCACCGGAGAACGCGTGCAGACAGCGCATGTCCGATTGAATGGCATCGTTTTGGCTGTCATGATCCAGATCCGATGCTGCAAACACTTCGTATGCATCAGGCAATCCATTTTCATCCAAGTCTTCAGCCCACGTCTGGGTTTTAAAATAGGTGTTTTGCGCGGGAAGAGAAGCCGCGCCTGTTTGGCTGAAATGCTGGGCGGTCCAGTAATAGTCTGCGTCAGCGTCCAAAACCAGGGGCGGCAATGTCAGCGTGGTCAAATGGCTCTGGGAATACAGGTTGAAAATACACCGGTCGTTTTCCCCGCTGAATACGAGCCAGCGGGTTCCCAGGTGATAATCCTGCGGCGTTGCACCCTGAAAATCCGAGGTTATGAGCGTCGGCGTTAATGCGTAAAGTGCGGTTTCACTCTGCGGTTCGATGTCCTTTTCAGAAGGCACCAGCGTCGGCTGCTCCGGGGCTGCGGACGGATCATCCTCCGGGGGAACCGGAGGTTGATCGGGTACCATATCGAGCTCGCCATTTTGGGGTAAGAGGGGATCTGGGGTGTCTAAGGCCGTATCCGGTGTCTGCGTATCGTAGGATGAGCGATTCGGATTTTCCAACATAGCTGTCACCTCATTGGAATCCTCGCTTTCCATATAGTTTCTAATGGCGCGCACAACGAAGTGTAAAACGCGCAAATCTGGAAGGTTGTCTATCGTACATAAGGTCTGTTTCCCCTTCCAGATGGGTGCGGAATAGTCATAGGCTTGGTTACCGCCGCCGCGGACGAAGATGCGGTATTCAGCCGCGCCGGCATGTTCAACTGCGTCCCATTGAAGGGAGACGCGCGCGGCCATGGCGGGGTGTAGCTGAAAACTAAAGGCTAAAAATAAAAACAGAAGGATTATAAGGGGCCGTAACCTGCGGATTCGCATGCTGAATGACCTGTTGTATTGAGGCCCTGAGCTTTGCGGCAAAAGGAACTCCCCTCGATAGAAGTCTTATCCGCGCTTTGTTTACGTGTCGTGCTTTCAATTCAGCGGTTATCATCACGTGAGGAACGTTTCCGGTTGTAAGTGCCCCTCTTGTTGTTCTGCCGCGTAACAGCCCGAGTTGGCGCGTCTTTCCGTACCTGATCGTCTTTCAGGGATATAACCCGAATAGTGAAACCTTCGCCTGTCGAAAAAAAGGCGCTTTTCAGCATCATAACCCTCATTTGCAATAGACTTCATTTAGCTGAATCCTCCTTTTTTGTAAAGTGTTTTTTGATTGAATGTTCATCACTTGCGTTGACTGGCACCCCAATGTGCCGTCGATGTACCAAGGCTCTTTTTGCAATTGTGATGCCGTTTGTTTTCGAAAAATAGTGTATGTGATTACAGATATATATCTATGCACCGCATATGAACCAAACGTTTGGGTATCGGAAAATTCACGTTCGGTTACGATTTTTGCTGAACGGGCGTCCATCGATGACACGCGCTTTTCATCTTTGCCGTTGTTCAACCGTGGTGATTGATTTGTCGGGATGATTCTGCTAGTAAGTATCCATCGTTTACCTACCGATGTTTTCAAGAATCCGGATGGACCAAATGGATCCCAGTTACGGTATTACAGGCAAATTGTTGGTTTGGTTTTTCGCTATTGTCGCCATTTTTTATGGCACAATTCTCATCCTGTATATCAATTTCCAGCAAGTGGTGGGTATTTCCGAAGGGCTTGTGAGCAAAAACTTCGCAGTATCCGACTATTCCAAACGGATGCTCGAAAATTTATTGAGCATGGAGGAAAATGAAAAAAAGTACCAGTTGCTGCGGAAAAAGGATTATTTGAAATTTTTTACGGATGCGCGCAAGGAATTTGAAAGCAGCCTGTTGAAAATTCTTTCCCTGGACGCCGATGGCGCGGCCATATCCGCCCACTGGCGAGAAGTTTATGATGCGTATGACAAGTATGCGGATGTGGCGGATGCAAAAACCGGCCAAACGATGGATGAACCACCGAGCAGTTTCTGGATACCGGAAAACGTGATCAATGAATGGATTGAAAAGATCTCAACGGCGAGACTGGACAACCAGAATGAGGTGGAAAACGCCACCCGTGATTTGAACCGTCGGGGTGTCAATTCCGTGCATAACGCTCTGATCGGGCTTGGCATCACCAGCCTTGTGGGTTTGCTGGGTGTTGTTTATCTGGCGTATTCCATCCTGCGGCCGATGAAAGAACTGATGCGAGGCATCCGTTCCATTGCTAAAGAACGGCATAGCGAACCGCTGAAAATCCATTCCAGGGATGAGTTGGGCGAATTGGCCGCAGCGTTTAATGAAATGGCCGACCGCCTTCGCCAGGAGGAGCAGTTACGTTCGGATTTCATCTCCATGCTGAGCCACGAGATTCGCACCCCGCTGACCTCGATTCGTGAATCGGTAAACATGCTCGAAGAGGAAGTGATGGGGCCCATCAACGATCGGCAGCGCAAATTTTTGGAGATCGCCGGGTCGGAGATAGGACGCATCTGCGACTTGCTGAATCATCTCATGCAAGCCTCCCGCCTGGAGCCTGGGGCTCTGAAACTGAGCTGCGAAGCTATCGATATTTATGCCCTGGTCAATGCCTGCGTGGACAGCTTGAAACCGTCGGCCGAGGGCAAACAGGTCAGCCTCATTTCCGAAATTCGGCGGGATACACCCGACGTTCTCGGGGACGGGAAATATCTGCAACAGGTTTTTCTCAACCTCGTCGGAAACGCTATCAAATTTTCCGACCCAGATACCCAAATCTGGATTCGTGTGGGCGGCAAAGACAAGTTCAGCCGCCTGACGTTCAGCGTCGTCGATACCGGTCCTGGTATCTTGGAAAGGGATCAGGCTAAATTGTTCAACAAGTTCTATCGCGCCACGACCGTGCGTGAGCATTTGGATGGTGTCGGGCTGGGCTTGAGCATTACCAAGAACATCGTCGAGGCCCATGGCGGGACGATTTGGGTTGAAAGCCAGATCGGCAAAGGCACGACCTTTAGTTTTACGTTGCCTATGGCTTTAGCTAATGGTACACCAAGCTAGTGTCCATCCACGGTACACCGTCAGTGGGGACGCTGGGAAGTTTGCTTTTGGTGATGTTATCTTTAGCCGGTGCGGGGATCTTACAGGGAACTAATTCAAGCCATGCCTGATGCTGTTTCGCGAATGCATCACAGCGGTCTGTGGTGCACCAAAATATTATTTTTGTGCTTGGTGCTAATGGTCTGTTGCGATGGATGCCGTTGGCCGTTGAACAGCAAACCTGTCGTTGTGCCTTCAGGGCTGCCACCGGTTGAATTCGAAAAATATGCGGCAGCCGTTACTGTTTACAAGGCCGCTGATTATAGCAGTGCAGCCAGGCAGTTCGCCGCCATTCGTGAGCAGACGGTGAATCCGGACATGGCGCGCATGGCGCTTTACGGTTTGGCATGCGCCAGGATCATGACGGCCAACACCGCCAAAGAGTACCATGAGGCTTTGGGGTTATGGCGCAACTGGCTGCAAATCGCTCCCCCCGAACAAACACGCGAAAATCCGACCCTGTTTGGACCGATTGTCGAAAATAAACTGCTCATCTCCAATATTCCGATCGATCCGAACAATACCAATAATTTACAGGAGGGTACCGCCATCTCGGGTTGGTTCATCAGCCAAGCCGATGAGCAGATCAGGCTTTTGAAGGCGCAACTGGCGGCGGCGAACCAGAATCTGGAGAAACAGGAACTTAAAAACAAAAAGCTTCGAAATGAGATTATAAGGCTAAACAAACAAATTAAAGCATTTGAAACCATTGATCAGAAGATCCAGAAGAAGAAAAATGCAATCCCTTCATCGGATTGACCCGTGCGATGCCCGGCCTTTATTGGCCGCGGCAAAGCGTCGGTCATATCGTCCGGGACTCAAGATATGTCAATGCCCATGAAAGAAACGCCCCCTTCCATTCTGATTGTCGACGACGATCAAAACGTCTTGCAAGTGCTGGAGGCGCGACTTCTATCCTCCGGGTTCACCATACTCAAGGCCGAAAACGGTTCAGATGCCCTGCGGCAACTAAAAGAAACCAAGATCGACCTGATGATTTCCGATATGAAAATGCCGGGGATGAGCGGCATGGAAGTCATGACCAAGGCGCGCTTGCTAAATCCGGGCCTGCCCATCATTTTTCTGACCGCTTACGGTACGATTCCGGACGCGGTCAAGGCGGTAAAAGCCGGCGCCGTAGACTACCTGGCAAAACCGTTTGACGGCCGTGAATTGGTGTTCAAGCTGCGTAAGGTGCTGGAAAGCACCCCGCGTATCGCGGACAGATCTGAAGACGATAGTCTGCTCAACGACATGCACATCGCCACCAGCCCCAAAATGAAGGCGCTTTACAGCCTGGTGCGAAAAGTGTCGCACAGCGATGTGAATGTCCTTATCCTGGGAGACAGCGGTGTCGGCAAGGAGCGCATCGCGCGCATGATTCATCAGTTGAGCAGCCGGTCAAGTCAGCCGTTTGTGGTGGTCGATTGCGGCAGCACACCTGCCAGTTTGTTGGAGAGCGAGCTGTTCGGTCATGTGCGCGGCGCATTTACCCATGCGGTGAACGACAAGCGCGGGTTGATTGAAACCGCCGACAAGGGCACGCTTTTTCTGGACGAAATCGGCAACATCTCACCGGAAATGCAAGTGAGGCTGCTGCGGTTTTTGGAGGATCGAAAGATTCGCCGCATCGGCGATCTGAAGGAAAACGCCGTCAATTGCAGGGTTTTGGCGGCCACCAATTCAGACTTGTCCAATGACATTAAAAACGGCCGGTTTCGCGAAGATCTCTATTACCGCCTGCGCGTGGTCACATTATTCGTTCCCAAATTAAGCGAGCGCAAGGAGGATATTCCTGTCCTGGCCCAATATTTCGTCGATGACTATGTCCGCAAAAACGGTGTGCGACCGGTCCGATTGCCCGTGGAGACCATTGAATATCTGTGCAACTACCCCTGGCAGGGAAACGTGCGTGAACTGAAAAATGCCATCGAGGCGGGGATCGTCCTGTGCCATGGCAACACGCTGCGGCCCCAGGACATGCATCTGTCGGGGCTACCGGCCATATCCATGACCTTTGATGACGCACCCGATTCATTCTCTTTGGAAGATACGGAACGGCACGCCATTATCAGGGCCCTCAAACAGGCCGGCGGCGTTCAGAAGGAGGCTGCCAACTTACTGGGGATCAGCCGCCGCGCCATCCATTACAAGATCAAAAAATATGAGATCGATACAGCCGGCCTGCGCAATCAGAACGTCTGAGATCGCCCGCCGGGAGCGGACACCCATGTGCCGGATCGGGCTCGCGCATCAATAAGTTTTCCATTTGTCAGCGGCGGCCAAAAAGCCAAGCGCACGACCTTGTGTCGCAGGTGCATGCATGCTGCGACTGTTTGTAACTCAATTGCCTGGAGCGTCTCTTTGCGTGTTGAATCCAAAATACCACTGCTCGGAGGTTGGCATGAAAGAAGTCCTGATATTGCTCGCGGTTATTGTCGGCTGGTATGTGCTACAGGCGTATATCCTGCCCAAAATGGGCGTGTCCACCTGAATGAGAGATGCCTGTCAGGTGACACGCAAAGATCGAAATGACCACCGTATCAACCCGCCCGCCGGCGACGAACGACCCGGACCATGAACTGATCGAGGGCATCCGCAACGGCGGACAAGAGCTGTTTTCAGATCTGGTTTCTCGCTACCAACGCGCTTTGTACAACTTTGGCATGAAGATGTGTGGCGAGCCGGGCGATGCGGAGGATTTGGTTCAGGAAACGTTTCTTAATGTTTTCAAATATCTGCCGGGATTCCGCCAGGAGACCAAGTTCAAAAACTGGTTATACCGCATCGCCGCCAGCGTTTGCATCAAAAAACGGCGCAGGTCCAAATTCGCGCCTAAGCGTGAACTGTCACTGGAGGAGTTTCTGCCGGCCGATGAAGCTGCCGTGCAAACCCAAGTGCCGCAGTGGGCCGCCATGCCCTTGGACCAGGTGCTGAACGAAGAGCTTGGGCGCCAACTGAAAACAGCCATACTCGATTTGCCGGAAAAGTATCGGGTGGTGCTTGTCCTGAGGGACATTGAGGGCTTTTCCACGGAAGAAACCGCACAGATCCTCAACCTGACCCCATCCAATGTCAAAGTGCGGTTGCACCGGGCGCGGCTTTTTTTGCGGGATCGTCTTAGAGGCTACTTCAGTGATGAATGAACCTAAACACCTTTCACAACGGCACTGTTTGGAGATGTTCGCGCGTTTGTCCGAGTATGTGGACCACGAAACGGCGTCTGACGTGGAACGTCGCATCGATTCGCACCTTGCGCACTGCCCAGCCTGCCGGGTCTGCCTGGCGACGCTTCAGCGTACCATTGCATTGTGCAAAGGGACGGATGTCGCCCGCCTGCCCGACGATGTGGCCCAACGCCTGAAACAAATGGCGCAGAAGCTTCAAAACCAGGCCGGCGCCATTCATCGTGGCGGATAAGGGGGGCGTGCAAAAACAGGTTCAGCATTCAGAGCCCTAAGGGGGGGCTATATCGTTTGAAGCGTCAATGGCCTGTCGCCAAGTTTTCGGTTGGCGGCTTCAAGCTGCTCATGGCCTGAAATCACCACGGTTGCACTGGTGTCGCGTGCATTGCCAAAATAGTTGGCGGCCGCGTCCAGCACTTGTGCTTTGGTAACCTTGAGCAACTGCGCCTTATGCGCGCGGCGCGCCTCGTCGGACAATCCCACCACAAGTCGCATGAAGGCTCTACGGGCTGCCGGACCCGGCGGATCGGGCTTGTCGATTTCCGAGCATACTTGCAAGATGGCCTCATGGATGTTTTCATCCGTGAGGGGTGCCGAAGCCGTGTAGGCGGCTGTCGCGGCGTAGACGTTCAGCGTCTGAACGATGTGCGGGTCGCGGTAAGAGGCCAGGCTGAACATGCCATTTTCAGGATTATACAGGGCAAAACCGCCGTAGGCGCCGCCTTTCTCACGGATTTCACGGTGCAGGTAATGGGATCGCAACAATTTGGCCAATACGGAGAGGACCGGGGCGTCCGGATGCCCCAGGCGGATCGTCGGCAGGGTCTGGGCCACGAAAGCCACCGCCGATGAGGTTGACCACCCTTCATACGGCAGCGCCGCATCCAGTTTAAGATCCAATGGTGCAAAATTCATATTGGCGTGTGGCCCTTGAAAATCACCTAACACCGGGCTTTGGGAAATGCGCTTGGCGGCCGCATCAACCGTATCCGCTTCGCCGATGGCGGCCATCACCAGGTTGTCGGAGGTGAATACCGCTTTGCCGATGGCCGCCAGGTCCACGGCCAGTTTGTCAATCCGGTCGTCATTCATTTCATTGCTGAATTGGCGGATGGTACGAATCTGGTGCACACCGCTCCACATTTCCGATAAGGCCGCGGCGGGTGAAAAATGACGCGCTGAAAGGGAGATGGCCAGCCGGTGTCCGTTATGTATGATCATGGCCTCCAAAGCGGAACGGTATTCACCGATCAACTGCTTCAAGCGGGCTGAATCACCGAAGTCCACTTGCCCGATCAACTCCTCGACAATGGCATACATGGGATCGATATTGCGCGTGAGGCATTTGGCCGTGACTTGGATCAGGGGCAAGCAACCCTGCCCGGTTTTGCCGTACCGCATCCGTGCCTGGGCATTGAGACCCAAACCGCCGGTGACCGCGTCGATCCGTCGGGCCACTTGCATATAGTCACTGCTCCGGGTGCCTATTTTTGAAAAGGCGTAGCAGAAAAATGGCACCCATG
>JABDRH010000093.1 GCA_013041835.1 Desulfatitalea sp.
GGATATGACCGGATCAGGCACGTACATGGAGGTCATGGTGAGATTGATGCCCGGTGACACGAAGGTGTCGCCCGAAGCGCAGTCCACGCCGAACATGGCACCGATGAACCCGGCCGGCAGCTCGGGGATGTCTTCCATCTGGTTGGCGTGCATGCGCACCAGCCGGCCGATTTTGATCTTTTTTCCGGTGCGCACGTTGATGATGGTATCGCCTTTGGCCAGCTTTCCCTGGTAGACACGGACATAGGTGAGTTGTCCGTATTGGCCATCCTCAAGTTTAAAAGCCAGGGAAACCGTGGGCAGAGCATCGTCGGTTTTCAGGTCCACGGGTTCTTCGGCGGCTTCCAGGTTCAGGGCCTGGTTGACAATATCCCCCGGACTGGGCAGCAGCTGCATTACCCCGTCCAGCAGAGGTTGAACCCCTTTATTCTTGTAGGCCGATCCTATGAAGACCGGGGTGATTTTACGCTGCAGCACACCGGTGCGCAGGGCCGCGATGAGCAACTCAGGGGGCACGGGCTTGTCTTCCAGCACCAGCTCGGTCAATTCATCCGAGAACATGGTGGCGGCGTCAATCAAGGCTTCCCTTTTTTCCGCCGCTTCATTCAACAATTCGGCGGGGATCTCCTGCTCTTCGATTATTTCGCCGTTCTCGCCCTTGAAGTAAACAGCCTTCATGCGAATGAGGTCAACCACGCCGGCATGGTCCGCCTCGAGACCGATGGGCAACTGCATGGCGACGGCTTTGTGACCCAGTTTGGTGTTGAGCTGTTCGATCACTCGGGTGGGATTGGCGCCGTTGCGGTCGCATTTGTTCACAAAGGCAATACAGGGCACTTTGTAGCGTTTCATCTGCTGGTCTACGGTGATGGATTGAGATTGGACACCGCCTACGGCACATAGGACGAGAATGGCGCCGTCGAGCACCCGCAGCGAACGCTCCACCTCGATAGTGAAATCCACGTGGCCCGGGGTGTCGATGATGTTGATTTCATGGTTTTTCCACTGGCAGAAGGTGGCGGCCGAGGCGATCGTGATGCCGCGCTCCTTTTCCAGTTCCATGGAATCCATGGTGGCGCCTACACCGTCCTTACCTTTCACATCATGAATCGCATGGATGCGCTGTGTATAATAAAGAATACGCTCAGTCAGCGTTGTTTTGCCCGAATCGATATGGGCGCTGATGCCGATGTTGCGGACAGATTGGGTATTGGTGTTCATCTTGGTTTTCCTTTGAGATGTAAGTCACAGCGCCCGCGCCGCAGCCGGGCCGCGCTTTTATTATCGCCCCGTTTGCCGGTTTATTAACTTTAACGGAGCAACTATACGATTTTATGTTTATCGTCAGCGGGACGTCCTTTTACCCGCAGTGTGTCAATTGCTGATGTCGATTCGATGAGATAGGTTAAATTATGATGAGCATTTCATGGGCAATCCTTACGGGCGGAAATGAAACCCTCATCTGAGGTGCAGCCAGATGAGGGCGCTTCCAATTCGAAGCCGGTACTAATATTGTCGCTGATCAGCTTTGTCAACAAAAAAAATAGGCAAATGCCGTTGATTCGCCATGCCTGCACCCTAATGCCTTTTTCCCGAAGGGTCAAGATGGTACTCCCATTGCGAATGATCCTTGACTTCCAATGGGTCTTCGGGTCAAATGAGCACCTCGTTGAATGCTGTTTTTAATGGTTTACGGGAAACAAGGAGCATTGCATGGACTTAAATCAAGCCTGCCCGGAGAAGGTGGTCGATGCCAGAACGGCTTTGGCCGAGATCAAAAACGGAAGCCGGATTTTCATCGGTACAGGTTGCGGTGAACCTCAACACCTGATTCGTGCATTGGTGGAGGACTCCGTCATTCAGGATGCCGTCATCTATCAAATGCTCTCCTTTACCCTTTCCGACTACGTGGATGACAAGGACTTTCTCAAACGGTTCGCCCTTAAATTGTTTTTTATCAGCACCAGTATGCGCAAGGCTGCCTTCGAGGGGAAAATCGACTATCTGCCTGCCTACCTGTCACAGATCCCCCATATGTTTTCCAGCCAGCGCATCGGGTTGGATGTGGCCTTGATACAGGTCAGCCCGCCGGACCGTTTCGGATATTGCAGCCTGGGGGTTTCCGTGGACATCACCAAGGCAGGCCTGGATGGCGCGCGCATGGTCATCGCCCAGGTCAACTCGAAAATGCCGCGTACCTGGGGCGACTGTATCGTGCACATCGACGAGATCGACTACTTTGTCCCCTACGATGAACCGCTGGTAACGGCGATTCCTATGGAAAAAAACACGGCGATCGCCGCCCGCATCGGTTTTTACGTCAACCAGTTGGTCGATGACGGGACGACGATTCAGGTGGGGTTCGGCCATCTGCCCAATGCCATTTTGCCCGCGTTAATGGGCAAGAGCGATTTGGGGGTGCATACTCAGCTGATTACCGATGCGTTTCTGCCGCTGTTTGAACGTAATGTCATCACCAACAAGAAAAAGACCCTGCTGCCGGGCCGGGTGGTGGCCTCTCTATGCATGGGATCTGAAAAACTTTACAACTATGTGAACGACAATCCCCGGTTTTACTTTCGCTCCTCGGATTTCGTAAACGATCCCACGGTGATTGCCCGAAACGACAACCTGGTCTCGATCTCTTCCGCCTTGGAAGTGGACCTGACGGGCCAGGTGTCCACCGATTCCATGGGCTATCTGTTTTACAGCGGTATCGGCGACCAGGTGGATTTTTTACGCGGCAGTAGCATGTCCAAAGGCGGTTTCGCCATCATTGCGCTGCCGTCTACGGCCCAAAACGGCCGCGTTTCGCGTATTGTCCCCAGTCTAAGCGAAGGGGCCGGCGTGGCCACCACTAGAGGCGACGTCAATTTCGTGGTGACCGAGTATGGTATCGCCGAATTGAAGGGCAAAAGTATTTACCAGCGGGTAATGGAACTGGCCCAGATCGCCCATCCCAAATTCCGTGAGGAACTCATCGAGGTGGCCAAGAAACGACATTATATCTTTTCCGATCAACTGCCGCCGGTTCAGGATGACCTGATTTTTCTTGAGGGGTATAAATCCCGGATCACCCTGCGCAACGGTAAAACCGTCGAATTCAGGCCGCTGCTGCCGTCGGACGAGTTCGCCTACCGAAATTTTTTCTACTCTCTGAAAGAAGAGACCATCTACCTGCGTTTTTTTTACAAAATGAAGCTCTTCTCCCACGAGCATGCTCAGCAGCAGTGGGCTAGCGTGGATTACCATAAGAATATGTCCATTATCGGCTTGGTGCAAAAAGGGGGATACCAGGAAGTCGTGGTTATCGGCTCCTATGCCGACGACGAGAATGGTCGGGCGGAAGTGGCGTTTGTGGTGCGCGAGGATTATCAGGGCATGGGCGTCACTTCCCACTTGCTGCCCCAGATGGAAGCCATTGCCAAGGAAAACGGCTTTAAAGGTTTTGTCGCTACGGTGCTCAAAGAAAATAAGGCCATGGTAAGGGTATTTAAAAAATGCTATCCCAATGCTCAGATCATCACCGGCGGCGGCATGGATTACACCATCATCATGGATTTCTACCCGGAAACCAAGCAGCCCTCCGAAAAGCAGCCATCTTAGAGGCTGTACCCAATGCGTGTCGGTGACGACCAATGGCTGGAAACACTTATTCAGGGTGCCCGGCAATTTGGCGTTCGAGTAGAGCACTCCCAAGCGGTTTTGATGGCCGGTCATGCCGATGCACTCCTGCACTGGAATCGAAAGACCAACTTGACCCGCATCGTTGATCCTTTGGAAGTGGCGGTCAAGCATTTTGTGGATGCCATTGCCCCCCTTGCCGAAATTCCAGAGTGCGGGGAATTGCTCGATATCGGCACCGGCGGCGGATTTCCCGGGTTGCCGTTAAAAATTATGCGGCCCGACCAGTCCATGCTGCTCATCGACGGTTCACGAAAAAAGATCAGCTTTGTTCGGGAAGTGATTCGCCGGTTGGCGCTTCCGGCCGCCAGGGCGGAACAATGGCGCGTTGAGGCTTTGGGCGCAAGGGTCGATTGCCGCCATAAATTCGATGTTATTGTTTGCCGGGCTTGGACCCATTTGCAAACGGCAACTCGCATGGCCCTACCGCTGTTGGCGTCCGGCGGGCGATTGATTGTGTATCAGGGACCTGAAGATGCACCGGCGGAAGATGTTCGCCAGGGCGCGGCGTCGGTGGACGGTTGTGTGGTTGCATCCCTGGATTACTGCCTGCCCTTTCTTGGAGATCGAAGATCTGTCAAGGTATTGACCCACAGGTGATGGGCAAAAGCATCAAGGCAACTTTATTGGTGCAACTGAAATGCGGCCTTGCCGGCGCGCCGCGATGCCCTTTGCGGCCGCAACAGCGCTGGCCGGCGTGGTGATATTGGCGATACGGCGGCGGATGGCCGTTGTACGGATATAGCTGTCATCCTGGTGGCTCTGATCTCCACTGGGCGTATTGATCACCATTTGCACCTGGCCGTTTTTCATATCATCCACCAGGTTGGGGCGGCCGAAACCGAGTTTGTTCACCAATGTCGCTTCGATGCCGTGTTCGGCCAGGTGGTCCCGGGTGCCCTGGGTGGCCTTGATGTTGAAGCCTTGCTCTTGAAGGACCCTTGCCGGTTCGAGGATACTGGCCTTATCTTCGTCCGTCACCGTGATCAACACGGTGCCTTCCGTGGGCAAAGGATTTGCGGCGGCTTCGAGGGCTTTGAAATAGGCCATGCCGAATGAGGCGGATAAGGCCAGCACGCTGCCCGTGCTCTTCATCTGGGGACCGAGCAACGGGTCTTCCTGGGTGAATACATTGAACGGAAAGACCGCTGATCGAACGCTGAAATATGGCAATTGCGGCGATTTCAGCGGCAGGTCGCGAAGGCAGTTCCCCAAAAGGACTCGTATGGACCAGTCGGCCAAGGAAAGCCCGGCACTTTTTTGCATGAGAGCCAGGTCGCGGCATATATCACAGGAGGCATCCAGAAGGTAAACCGTGTCCCGGTATACGGCAAAGCGCAGATTGAGCAGACCGCGGATACCCAATGCCATCGCGCACTTCATCGCGTAGTCGTTGATGGTTTCAATATGCCGCGGGGCGATGCTGTAAGGGGGTACCACCCACGCCGAATCCCCCGCATGCACGCCCGCCAGCTCAATATGCTCCACGACCGGGGCCACGAACACATCCTCTCCGTCACACAGCACATCCACCTGGGCTTCGATGGCATATTCCAGAAAACTCTCCATAAAGAGCGAGATCCCGTCATCCGCCCCGGCCCGGGAGAAAAATGCATCGAGGCTTTCTTTATCCAAAACCAACTGGAGCGGCAGGTCGGACCGTACCCCGGTGCGGTGAAGCCACAGCGGGTATCCTATGGTCTCGGCGGCCTTGCGGGCTTCATCCATATTGCGCGGCTGCGCAGCCAAGGGTTGGGGGATACCCAGTTGCCGGAATTGTTGCCGGAGGGCCGCACGGTCGTGGATGACCTGTAACTGCGCTGCCGATAGGCCCAACAGCGGGGCGCCCACGTCATCGGCGGCGTGAAGCCTGCGTACGATGGATGGGGCGGCAAATTGGGTCACGATACCCATGGGATGAAGCGCATCGGCCACGGCCTGGATGGTTTCCGGGCAGAGTACATCGCAGAAACAAGCGCCAGGGCCGCCGTGCCCGGTGGTGATACTGGTGAGACTGTTGTTCACCACAACCGGCGTAAACCCCATGGCCTTGGCGGCCCCGGCCGCGTGAAAAATGGCATGATCGCACTCTAGTCCGCGGCCGATACGCACCGGACCGTTGCCGATGATGACCACATGCTTGTCAGTGGTGGTGGCTTTGGCCGTGTGGCGGCTGTCGTAGGCGGCATACCGAAGTGCCCCGTCCGGTCCTACTGGGCGCGAGACGGTCAGCCAGCCGGGCGTCACGCCCATACGGATTCTGGCCGAGCGCAGGTCGGCTTCCTGCAAATCGAGCAGCCGGGCGAGATAACTATCGGCAAATCCCTTGCACTTGGCTTTCCGCAGCAGGTCTTCAGGGGGAACCACGCCCTTGAAGCGGCATATTTCAGCTTCGATGACTGTCAGGGACTGGATACGTTCAATGAACCACGGCGCAATGTGGGTGACTGCCGCCAATGCGCCGGCATTGGCGTTTTGCTTCAGGGCTTCATACACTGTAAACTGACGCCGGCTGGTCGGCTGCGCACACTCGGTTAAAAGCTCGGGCAACGCTGGAACGGTTTCCGATTCCCGGGCGGAAAAGCCGTCGCGGTCCGTATCGGCCGCTCGCATGGCTTTGTGAAAAGCCTCCTCGAAAGTACTGCCAAGGCCCAATGCTTGACCCAATGCCTGCATTTGCGGTCCCAACCGGTCCGTGACCTTCGTCAGGCGGTCAAACGCCCAACAGGGCCATTTGACGGCTACCAGGTTCGGGTTTATCTGCTTCATCCGGGAAGGCGTCAGATGTTCCGGCACCTGGTCCCAGGTGAGTCCGGCGGCCAGCAAGGCGGCCAGCGACGCGATGGGCATACCCGTTGCACGTTCCACCATGGCGGACGTTCTTGTGTAGCGAGGGTGTACGGCGGTTATCAACACGGGCCGACCTGGCGACTGAAGGGCAAAACGGATGGTCGCACAGCCAACGATGCCCAAATGATCGACAATCCGGCGGGCATGGGTTTGCAGTGCCGCCAAAATGTCATCCGGAACGGTTTGGGTTGGAAATACGGCAATGGCGTCGCCCGGATGAATGCCGGCGCTATCGACATACTCCACCGCACCGGCCAGAATAGTCTGCCCCTGCTTATCACGAAGCATTTCCACTTCGATCTGCTGCCAGGTCATCAAGGAAGCTTCCACTGACAATGAGACGCCCGATTCCGGTGTCACGGCGGCGGCACTGGCACGCAACTCATCCTGGTTATAAACCATGACGCCGTCGACCAGAATATCGGGATCATCACAGCGCAGCACCACCGGGTACTCCAGCGACTGTGCTTTCGCGGCGGCTTCGTCGGCATCGGCGACGGTGAAAATGTTCAGCGTTTGCAGTTGTATGGCGGCCAAGGCGGAACGTAGGCCGTCTTTATCCAATACCTGGGCCAGGGATGCCGCCGGGCTGCCCCAGACCTCTGGTTGGGCTGTAGTATGGAGAGGATGCTCGTTCCACTGCTCGATCAGGTGCAGCCCCGGGCGACCTCCGAAAATCGGCAGAATGGCGTCCGGTTTTTCAATCCGGATAATCTCTTCCAGATCATCGGGTTGGAGGGGTTCGACGTACGCAGTCACCACGTCTTCCAGATCGGTTAAAACGGCATCAGGGTTGCTGTCCAGGGCGATGATCCGGCATCCTGCGGCGTTCAACGCCATTGCGGCCTCCACGGCGCCAGCGTCGCACTCGCCTGACTGTCCGATCCGTGTCGGGCCTGCGCCGATGATCAATACGGTGGTGTTTGCAAGGGATCGGTTATTCATCGCATCTCCTTTGTCACCCAGAACGGTATCTACAGGCAAGACAACCCATTCATTACATGCTCGGTTGCCTTCAATGGAATCTTTATCAATACCAGTACCGAAAAAGTTTCGAATTTAGTTGGCAATCAAGTCAAAATCAAGATGAATATTCACCTTTTCAAGGTAGCGCTTGAATTCATCAAAACGCAACTTGGGTTCGTTATTGTCATTTATTGTAATTATAAAGATTGCCAAGTGATAATATGCACCAAAATTACCTAAAATGAACCTTTCAATATTGACACGACCCAATGGCGTGCAGTAAATAAAATTCATTTTGCACAATCGTCAGCCCAAAGGTCCACCGCAAAAGGCCCCAGAACCCAAAAGGCGCATCATCCCTGAGTCCCTCCCGCGGCATGCCGGGATGGCTTTTTTTGTGTTGTTCGAGGCGAAGCGGCGCCCCGGGATTGGAGTCAGCCAGCGCATGCATCCGAATTCTGCCATCTTGAGTTTGAACCGGGCCATGGACTGCTTGGCGGTGCCCCATGGCGTCAACGAGGGCCTCATCGAGCGGCTGCTTGAACCATTGGAGCGAGCCGGCAACGGGACATCGAACCTGTACTGGCTCAGCTTGGCCCGCCTGACGGAGCTGACCCTCTTGTGTGCCGGGCATTACGCCGACAACTGCGAATGCTGTGCCGCCGGTGACCTGCTGCTCAATCCGAGGCGCATCGAGGCCCGACGACGTCCTGATGGCAAGCCCTTTATCAAAAAAAGGCACGGCCGGCTGCGCGATGAAAAGGCGCTGACCCAGGCGGGCCCTCTGCCCAAGGCAGCGCTGCACCAAGTGACGTGCCTCGTGGCAACCCCGGCGTTGCTGCCCATGTTGCACGACCGGCTGGCGGACTCGGGTTTCTTCGGGGCCGGGTATATAGAGGAGATTGCCGCGCGCATGGTGCGCATCGCCGATACCCTGCGATTTCTGGCGGCCTACCCAGTCGATTCCAACGAGGACTTGTACCGGCGTTTGCAATGGGCCGATGCCGGTGAACGGGATTTTGTGCAGCGTCACCTGTGTTGTTTTACGCGTGACCATTTCGATCGGTTCGGCCGACGGGTCGAAGCCCAGGCCGTTCACCATCGCCAACGGGCCCGGGCAGGCCAGCGTGTGGGACGGTTTCGTCCAGGCATGACGCCCAATGCCATTGCAATGGAGACACCGTGAATGAGATTCCCATTGAACAAGCCGTGGGCATGATCCTGGGCCACGACGTGACCCGTATCGTTCCCGGCGAATACAAAGGGCCGGTCTTTCGCAAGGGCCATGTGATCCGGGCCGTGGATGTGCCCCTGTTTCTGG
>JABDRH010000101.1 GCA_013041835.1 Desulfatitalea sp.
ATACAATATGGGGGAAGATTCTTGCTCACCACGCTGCCCGCACCGACAATTGTCTTACTGCCGATCGTCACTCCAGGCAGAACGGTGGCGTTTGAGCCTATCCATACGCCGTTTTCTATAAAGACCTCCCCTCCATGTCCTTCGCCAGCAGAATGTTCTGAAAACATGTCAATTTGATGGGTCCCGCTCAATACAACGGCTCTCGGAGCGATATCCACGAAGCTGCCAATTATGATCTTCGCCTGAAAGTTGCCAGCAATAAGTACCTGATGGCCAACAAAGGTATCATGTCCGATCGACAGGTTGGTGGTTACAATCCGTGCCGAAGAAACGACGCGTGCCGAAAGGGCACAATCAATGCCCGCAAAACGAAGCATGGCCGCACGGTATTTATACCAACGCGTAAGCGGCATCAACCCAAAAAGCTGATTAACAGCCTGCAATATGATAGTGCGCCCGTGCATGTATATTCCTATACTGATTACCTTTTCAATACGACAGTGAGGAGCGAAATAGCGCTTGGTTGGCATCGCGAAGGTGAAACCTGGTGGCAACTGTGTCCGCATTGCTTAGGAGCCGACGCCGTTCATCAGTATTTCCCAGTAGCGAGTGAATAGCTTCGTGAAGACAATCCACATCACGCTTATCAACGACCTTGGCCCAAGCATACTGCATAGCATACTGCGACACCCCAGTTTGAGGGTGGGCGTAGACAATAACTGGACGCTTACTGAACATGAAGAGGTGTGCTTTGGAAGATACAGACAACCGGATGGCGGAAACGAACCCCTGGTCGAAGCCTTCGGCCAGGAACAGAAGATCAGCCCCCTTCAGGTATCCAGGCAGCAAGTCGTTTCCCGGGTCCTCAACGATATCGATGAATTGAGCCTCTTCAAGAGCCGCACGGCCTTCTGGCGCGATTCCGGAAGACAGCACGACAATCCGGGCCCGGAAGCCATGGGTGTTCAGGCGGCAGCAACATTCGTTGGCATCTAGTAACAACGGCCAACGATGCTTGTTGAAATAACCGGCCGCCAAAATACAAAAAACCTCCGCCGCATGTATTCGGATAGGTTCGGCCCTGTCAAAACGTTCAGGGTCGTCCGCGTGGGATAGGGTCACAAAGTGCCTTGCGTACCTTGTACGATACTCCCTTGCCATCGGTTCACAAAATGCGAAGGGGATATCGACCCGGTCCATCAATCGGTTCACCGCCGCAAGAGATACTTTGCGCATAAACCAACTGAACATTGTCGGCTCACCGAGAAATCCTGTGTAAATATAGGTCGGCCAGTCATCTGAACAAAAAAACGCGACACTGGACCTTAACACCTCCGCCAACATGACAGGGAGCCAGGTGAAGGTCAGGCAGTACCCCTGGGCGAAAATAATATCCGGCTTAAACTCACGCACCCAGCGAAGTAGCTGTGTTGAAAGCTTCGGCCTGAAAACCAATTCGTACAAGCCTGTGTCTACGAAGTAGCGCAGCAAAACGGCCTTTATTCGCGTGCTGCTGCTCCGGTTGCGATTTAGCCCCCCGAGGTCAGTTTTCTGATGGTCAGTGGCATGCACTCCAGCTTTCAATTTGTAGAAAAGCGCCCCCATTCTTCGCTCTCGCGGACCCAGTTGGTAGTAATGCCTCAAAAATCCCTCATCTCCGTTGTCATCGCTGCTGAAGATCTGCGCGATATTCCGTTTAGGCCAGCTGCTAAACAGATTGCGTAGCAACATGCCGTTATTGCTGGAATCTGCGGCATTGATGCGGCCGATAGAAGTAATAAGAACTTTTGGGTATTGTGACTTTTCCATAGATATTTTTAAAACTTGAAAAACATAACTAAAGCAAAGACCAGAAAACTTCAACCAGCAACTTGTAGGGTGAAACAGGCAGAGCACTGCCTGCTATTTTTCCGCCAACACTTGCATGTAGATCTCCAATTGGCGCGAAATGATTCGTTCTGGACAATTGCGTGTAGCGGCCACCGAACGGGCAGCTCTGGAAAGTGATTCTGCCAGTTCGGGATGGGTCAAAACCTGTTCGATCCGGGACGCGCAGGCAGCCGCGTCTCCCATGGGGAAATAGAGAGCCGACGCTTCATCCCGAGCAAGACATGGCAGGCCGCCGGCATAGGAGGCCACCACCGGCGCGCCAACTTTCATCGCCTCCTGCATGGCATTGCAGCAGTTTTCGATAAAAGAGGGAATGATCACGGCCGATGCACGCCGCATGCATGCGATAATCTCCCGTGCATCCAAGGCGCCCAGCCAACGGACATGGTCCTTCAAACCCAAGCCGTCGATTTCTCCTTGCAGCCAAGCGATGTAACCGTTCCTGCGGATGCCTTTGGTCAGCAACCCGCCACCGATACTAAGGATGAGCGCAGGGAATCGTTTGCGCAACAAGGCATGCGCCCTGACCACCACGTGTAATCCCTTGTAAGCAGCGGGCGAGCTGGCCAGGCAGAAAAGCTCGGAAGTCCGATGCGGCGACCAGGCCTCATTTTCCGTATAAAAAGGCCTGCGCAGCAAGCGGTCGTTGTGATAAATTGTCGCATGCTGGTTCACGCATTTCACTTGAGCCGCGATCCAATCCGTCTGCGCCCCGATGTAGCGGTGACCTGCCAGCATCTCGTTTTCAAGCCGTCCCCATCTTCGGAAGCGCGCTTTTTCCTGCCAAAGCGTGTTCATGCGCAGAATCTCCTTGACCCCGGTACAGGCCACCTGCTCTTTGAAGGTGAGGCCACCATGGAAAACCCAGGCGATTTCACGTTTAATGCCCTGCATCTCCAGCAACGTCCTGGCCCGGGTCAGCCCCCTGGCAGTCAGCAGACCCCAGTAGTTTTCCGTTCCCCAGACATGCACCAAATCCGGCGCGAAAGATTCGACTGCCTTGGCTATTGCCGTGATGGTGGCGCGGGGCGGCAACCCCTTTTGACTCAAGCGGTAAACCAATGGCACGACCCATTGGACCACCAATTCATGGTCCTCGCGGGTGATTTCGGAAACCCGGCCGCTAGTGATGTTAGCCAAATCAACATGGCCGCTTGCCGCCAGGCCTCGGGCCATTCCCGCCAGCCAGGATCCGGTGCTTTTGGGATCGTTTGCGGACAAGCGTCCGTTGCTAAACCAGAGAATTCTCATAGAGTCGGCCAGGTGAGCCGGGCACAAGGCCCCGAAAGATACTCGGGCAACGTCTCCACCCCCAGCAGGCCGCGGTACAGGGCGACCAGGCGTTTTGCCGCCACTTGCGGATGCCACAATTCGTTTCCCCGCTGCCAGGCATTCATCCGGACCTCCATGCGCTCTTGAAAGTTGCCGGCAAGACGGTCCAGTATGGAAGCCAACTGAGTCACATTCCCATTTTTAAATAGATATCCGGTATATCCGTGATCAATCAACTCCCGGGCCGCCCCGGCCTGTTCGTTGGCCACCAGTACACAGCCCTCTGAAAAAGCCTCACCAGCCACCGCTCCCCACCCTTCCCGACGGTCGCTGGGCAATACGTAAACATCCGAATGGCGCATCAGCCGACGCACCTCGTCGAAGGGCACTGGGGGTAGAAATTTAATCTGGTCCGGGCCCAGCCCCAATCGCTCGACCAGCCGCTTCAAACGATTCTTTTCCGGGCCGTCCCCTACGATCGTGCAGCCACCGAACCGGTCAAAGGACCGCAGGCGTGCAACCGCCCTGAGCAGCAAATCTACGCGTTTCCAGGAAAGCATCCGGCCTACCCACAGCAATCGCAGCGGCCGGTCTTGCACAAGCGCTGGCGGCTGCGTATTCATCTCCACAAAGTAGCCCCAGCGCCATATGCGGTCGTTGAACAAACGGATATGCTTCGACGCGTAGTGGCCAATAGCCAGGGCATGTAAATGGGGGTGGTTGACACGCTTACGGTAGCGCCGAAACCCCATGACAT
>JABDRH010000107.1 GCA_013041835.1 Desulfatitalea sp.
CTGCAGGCCTCTGACCTTGGAAGTGATACCCGAAGGATAAAGCATGATGCGATCGCCCACCGACACCTTGCCCGACACGAGGGTGCCGGTGATGACCGTACCAAAGCCCTTCATGGAAAAGACCCGATCGGCCGACAGGCGGAAAAGACCGGAGGCCGCTCGAGCCGGGATGCTTCGACTGATGCGGTCCAGCTCGTTTACCAGTTCCGGCAGGCCCTGGCCGGTCACGGCGGATACGGGCACCACCGGCGCATCCGCCAGGAATGTGCCGTGGGTGAAATCGATGATCTCCTCCTGCACGAGATCCAGCCACTCTTCCTCCACCATGTCCACCTTGGTCAACACCACCAGGCCGTGCCGTACGCCCAGCAGGGCGCAGATCTCCAAGTGCTCCCGGGTTTGGGGCATGATGCCCTCATCGGCCGCCACCACCATCGCCACCAAATCGATGCCGGTGGCGCCGGCCACCATGTTCTTGACAAATTTTTCGTGTCCTGGCACATCCACGATACCCAGCCGCTGACCACCGGGCAGGGTCAGATAAGCAAACCCCAGCTCGATGGTAATGCCGCGGATCTGCTCCTCCTTGAGCCGGTCGGTGTTGGTGCCTGTCAGGGCCTTGATCAGACTGGTCTTACCATGGTCGATGTGGCCGGCCGTCCCCAGGACAATCTGTTTCACACGCCCCTCACTTCTTGTTTTGGCGCCGGCGCAGGTAAGCCGACACATAGGAAAGCCCGACCAGCACGGCGCATAAGCTAATAACGGCGATGAACGGTGCCTGGGGATAAAGCAATCGGGAGATCAGGACCCCGAAAAACAGCGCCAAACCCAGGCGGATGAGAAAGATTTGCGAATTGGACACAAGACACTCCAACGGTTAAATGTTGGCAAACGCGATCGCATGGACACCGAGTGCACCTATAGCACTTCGAAGGGGCGGCGATCAATGCCTGGCGGTGCCGTTCATCGAGCGACCTGACACCTCGAGGTTGACAAAGACCAGGTCATCAAAAAGAAATAGCGAGCTATTTTGTTAGTTTGCATGCCGAAGTGCTGGCCGCGCCACCCATCCGGGATACCGGCGCGGGGTTGGCAACCGTAAACAGGGGTATTGGTTGATCGATGCCTTTGATGTGTGTTTCAGGAAGCGGGGTGAAACTAAAACGCGCCTTGACGCGGGACATGGTCTCGCCGCTGATGATAATTTCCGTTCCGAACTGCTTTGTCAGGCTTTGCAGGCGCGACGCCAGGTTGACGGCCTCGCCCACCAAAGCATAGGAGAGCCGGTCCGGACTACCGATGTTGGCCGCCACCACCTCACCGGAGTGGATGCCGATACCATGGCGCAGGGGATCATAACCCCTTGCCGCCAACCCCTGGTTGACCCTGGCCATTCGGCGGGACATATCCAGGGCCGCCTGAACGGCAAGGTCGGCATGATCGAGCCTTGCCAGCGGCGCACCAAAAGCCGCCTCGATCTCGTCTCCCAGAAATTGCAGGGCCAGACCATGGTACTGCTGAATCACCTCTTCCATTTCGCTGAAATAGCGGTTAATGATTTTCACTACCTCTTTGGGCGGCAAGGTCGCCGTCAGTGGGGTGAAATCACGCAGGTCGCAGAAAAGAATGGTCACATCCTTGGTCTCTCCGTCCAGGGGGATGCGTCCTGAAAGGATTTCATCCCGAATTTCGGCCGTGACGTAGCGGCCAAACAGCTCCTTGATCTTATCGCGCTCCTTCAAACCGGCGTTCATCTGGTTGATCACCTGCCCGACATATCCGATCTCATCGTTGGACGAGACCGGCACCATGCTGTTGAACTCGCCACGGCGCACGTCATCGAGCACCGAAATAATGCTTTTGAGCGGCCGCGTCAGGTTGCCTTTGACCAGGAGGGTCAACCATATAGCGGTGGTGACGAAAACGGCGGAGTTGATGTAAAGGGCAATATTGATTTGCGCGATCATCTGGCCCGGCGCCATGTTGGACATGCGAATGCGTTGAAAGACGCCGATGATAGCCAAAAATGGGATGATGTTGCATGCAATCAGAAACGCGAACAGACGGGTACCGATGCGAATGCGAATGACACCGGGAATATCAAACAGGTCGCCACGGGAAAAAAGAGACGGGATCAACAAGCGTTGAAGCGCTTGCTCGAACCCGAAAAAGGCCAGGATGCTGGTAGTCAGGCCGGTAAACAGGCTCAGGAAAAAGATATGCGAGATTGCCGTTTGGGCGGCACCATGCCGCCAGGCCACCAGGGGGAACATAATGGCTGCCAGCAGCCACAAGCCCTGGTTCAGGGCTACCAGGAAAAAGGGCTCGTTCAGGCAGCGGCGTTTGGCCCTGATCACTTGCTGATCGGTCAAACGGCGATCACGGACCTTGAAATAGGTCCGGATGGGCCTCTCGTAGACGAGCATTATGATAATGCCAAAAGTGAATGCACAAGGTGAGAAAAACAGGTTGACCTGACGTGTCAGCGCAAGAATTTCAGGTGGCACCGGGGCCCATATGGGCGCTATCAACGACGTGATACTGACACCAACCAGATTGCTGAACACATTGACCAGCAACATGCTGTTTATGATGTAAAATTTCCGGCAGTTGGACATTGCGGCCTCCCAGTGCCCCATCGTTACCGATCATATCTGCTGGCGACCATCCGCAACAAAGCAGGTTCTGTTTCTTTGTGCCATACGTGGAGCGTGGAATCCAGAACAAAGCACTGCCCGACATCGGCTTATCCAGTGCCAAGCATCACTATTTCAAAAGTGCGGATTCAGGGCCTACAACGTTTCGAATAAGTGTGCTATGGCCAAGGTCGACACCACAACATCAGGAGGTTGCCATGGGCGAAATCAAAAGCACGCTGGATCTGGTCATGGAGCGCACGCGCCATCTTTCCCTGTCGGAGCAAGACAAGGCCGAACAGCAACGCGAAGCTTTCGGCAAGCGGCTGCAGGGGCTGCTGCTGCAATACGCGGACGGGGTCATACCGGTCGACGACATGCCGGAGCGCATCGGCGATTTGCAGGCGAAACTGGGGCAATCCGAGAATCAGCCGGTCGTGGCGGCACTGTTTGAACGAATCGACCCCGACCAGGAATTTCGGCTGTGGATATTGCTTGCGTCTAAACTGGTGCCGGAACATCGCGCGTCGCTGGAAAAAGTCCTGGCGTCTTATCAGGGGCAAAAGGCAGCACTGCTTGCGGCGGCGCGAGAACGTCAGCAAGCATGGCTTTATCAACAGCATGGTATTCAGGGGTCGGCTGTGGTCGGCAACCCTATTAAAGCACCACAATGCCAACAGCAATTGGACGATTTGAAGAAAGCCGTTCGCGCAGAACTGGCAGCCATCGCCGCTGGTTGAAATGATTTTGCGCCCTTTCAGATATGCCCCAACCACATACGCGCCACCTGGTCAAAATTGGCTTTGACGGCATCGTTGCCGGCAATGACCTCACCATGTCCGGACAACAGCCAGTTGGTTTCCAGGGCTGCCATGCGGTGGATGCTGTCTTTGAGTTGCTTTTCATTTCCGCCAGGCAGATCAGTTCGGCCCACGCCGTCCTTAAAGACCAGGTCGCCGGTGAACAAGGCGTTGCCCGTTGGCCAGTGCAGCGTCACCGCCCCGGGCGAATGCCCAGGTGTGTGGTAGACATGAAGCACCACATCACCCACACGAAGTTCTCCTTCCTCCAAGAAAAAATCAGGTATAAAGGGTTCCGGATTGATATTCAGATCCGGGGCCACCTTTTGTACCAGATCCCATTCCGCCGTGTGCAGCGCAAGCAGGGCAGGTGTTGGTTTGAACAGTTGGGCCGCCTCCAAGTGGTCCGGATGGGCATGGGTACAGACGACCATATCGATCTGGTTCAGATCGATTTTGAGCGCATCCAATCCGCGGCGGACATGATCAAACAAGTGGACATGACCCGGATCGACCAGAATGAGCTTCTGCGCCGAGCGAATCAGATAGGTGTTGCAATTATTCACGGTCGGCGATGACCAGATGAAGGCATGCAAATTGGGCATCAGTTCCATGGCATATCCTCATGTACCCTGCCTTGCGGGTAGCTCAAGGGTGGGTCAATCAAGCTGCGTCACATCTGTCGTGCGTCACATCTGTCGTGTATAGTAAACTCGACGACTCACGTCAATCACGGCTAAAGAAGCATCATTTCCCTCCTGAACCCAAAAATGTATTTGGTCAGACAGTGGGGCGATTATTTACTTGAAACAATCGTGCCCCTCCGATATGGAACAGCTATACAAGCTATCTCATCTTGTGCTGATCTGAAACTGCCCTAAAAAGTACAGCGCCTATCGCCCGGCAGCACCCCTTAGTCGTCTTTTTTGTTGAAAACCCTTGTAG
>JABDRH010000108.1 GCA_013041835.1 Desulfatitalea sp.
ACTTTCCATCGTGGTGCCGAAGCGGGGGTGTTCGTCGGTATCGAAGACTTTTGGGGCGCCTTTGCGCTGAGGGATCTCCACGGGAATGATCTGCTCGCGGAATTTTCCCTCCTTGATGGCCGCCTCGGCCAGTTGCTGGCTCCTCAAGGCAAATGCGTCCTGGTCTTGCCGGGACACGGTGTACTTCTCGGCGACATTTTCCGCGGTCTCGCCCATGGTGTTGCCGCTCAGCGGATCGAATAGGATCAACTGATCTTGAAGCTCGCCATGCCCTAGACGGTAACCCCAGCGGGCTTTTTTCAGCATGAAGGTGGCATTGCTCATGCTCTCCATGCCACCGGCGACGATGGTGTCGGCGTCCCCGGATTTGATCACCTGCGCGGCAAGGGTGACGGCCTTGATGCCCCCGGCGCATGCCTTGCTGATGGTGAACTGGGGTTTTTCGATGGGGATTCCGGCCTTGACGGCCACCACCCGGGCCGAGTTGATGGGAAGGTCCCCCGTGCGGTACCCTGATGCGTAAATGACTTCATCAATCTGATCGCCGCCGAGCCCTGCCCGTTGGATAGCCTCTCGGATGGGAATGGGGCCGAAATCGATGTCGCTTAACGCCGCCAGGGTGCCGCCGAATTTTCCGATGGCCGTCCGCACGGCGCTGACGATAACTACTTCTCGCATGTGTCCTCCTGTAGCGAGCCAGTTTTCAAAACGTCCGATTCCGGTCCATTTTTAGTTGGCTCTGATGATTGGTTTTAGGGTGCAGGAAATAAATAATTCTCCAAGATTGCGCTGGATTAGGGTTCGTCTGCAAGGCACATCCGCCGGTGCATATCAGGATATGTACCGGTGGATGTAACGCCGCAGGCTTAACTCAAAGACAAGCAAGATTGAGGAATTATTTCTTTCCTGCGCCCTTACCTTCCGGTGAACTCCGGCGCTCGTTTTTCCAGGAACGCGGCGATCCCTTCTTTTTTATCCGCCGTGCCGCAGGCCAGGGTGTGCAGGTACGACTCGTGGGCCAGGCCCTGGGCCAGGGCGCCTTCGCCGGACCTTAAAATCGCCTCCTTGGCATACTGGATGGCCAGTTTGGGCCGCTGAGCGATGGTCGTGGCCAAGGTCCGAGCCGTTTCCATCAGCGCTTCGGGCGCCACCACGCGGTTCACCAGACCCATGGCGAGGGCCTGGTCCGCCGCGATGGGGTCCCCCGTGAGGACCAGTTCCATGGCGCGTCCCATGCCGATGAGCTTGGGCAGCCGTTGGGTGCCGCCGGCCCCGGGGATGATGCCCAGTTTCACTTCGGGCTGCCCCAGGCGGGCCTGGGTCGAGGCGATGCGCATGGAACATACCATGGCCAATTCGAGGCCGGTGCCCAGGGCAAAGCCGTTGATGGCGGCGATGGAGGGAATCTCCAGGTTCTCGATCCGGGTGTAGACTTCCTGGCGACGCCGGGTCTCGGCGCGGCCGGTCACCGCATCGCGGTTTTTCACTTCGTTGATGTCCGCTCCGGCCACGAAGGCTTTCTCGCCGGCCCCGGTGAGGATGAGCACCCGCAGGTCCGGGTCGGCCTCCACCCGGACGAGGGCCTGGTCCAGTTCTTCCACCGTGGCGTTGTTCACCGCATTCATCTTGTCGGGACGGTTGATGGTCAGCACGGCCACCGCGCCGTGCTTTTCCAGCAGTATGTTTTCAAACATGCTCACTCCCCGTAGTCATGAAACCCTTTACCGGTCTTTCGACCGAGGTTTCCCGCTTCCACAAGTTTATCCACGCAGGGGGGATGCCGGTAGCGAGGATCATCGAGCACCTTGCACAGCGTTTGCATCTTGGCGCGGTGGATGTCCAGCCCGATCATGTCCACCAGTTGCAGCGGTCCCATGGGGTGGTTGGCCCCCAGCTTCATGGCCTTGTCGATATCGGCCGGGTCGGCCACGCCGTGCTCCACCAGCCAGGTGGCCTCGTTCAAAAGCTGGCCCAGCACCCGGCTGACGATGCCTGCCGGCGCTTCATTCTTGCACACCACCGGGTCTTTGCCGATCTGCCTGGCAAAGGCGGCGGCCGCGGCCAGGGTCTCCGGCGAGGTCTTGGCGCCGGGCATGATCTCCACCAGCTTCATGATGGGCGGGGGATTGAAAAAGTGCATCTGCACCACTTTATCCGGGCGGCGGGTGGCCGAGGCCATCTCGGAGATGGAAAGCGAGGTGGTGTTGGTGGCCAGGATGGCGTCGGCCTTGGCGACCTTATCGATCTCGGCAAAGACGATCTTTTTGATCTTCATGTCTTCCACCACCGACTCGATGATCACGTCGCAGTCGGATGCCCGGCTGTAGTCGCCAGCCGTGGTGATTTTGGAGAGCACGGCATTTTTATCTTCCTTTGTGATCTTGCCCTTGGCGATCCGTTTGTCCAATCCCTTTTCAATGCCCGCCCTGCCCTTGTCGGCCAACGCGATATCGATGTCGGTGAGAATTGTCGCGATACCCTGCTGGGCGCACAATTGGGCGATACCGGCCCCCATGGTCCCGGCGCCGATAACCATTGCTTTTTTTACCGTCATGCCACGTCTCCTTAGTTGAGTCGTTCCACCACAAAGGCCACTCCGTTGCCGCCGCCCACGCAGGCGCTGACGATACCGAACTGCAAGTCCCGGTCCTTGAGCGCGTAAAGCAGGGTGGTGAGAATTTTCGAGCCCGTGGCCGCCACCGGGTGGCCCAGGGCGATGGCCCCGCCGTTGACGTTCACCTTGCCGCGATCGATGTTGAGTTCGCGCTCGCAGGCGATGTACTGGGCCGCAAAGGCCTCGTTCAGCTCGATGAGGTCCATGTCCGCCATCGTAAGCCCGGCCATCTTCAGGGCCGCCGGCATGGCCTTGATGGGCGACAGGCCGAAAGTCTTGGGATCGAAGCCCACGAACGCGTATCCCCGCACCAACGCCTGGGGTGCAAGGCCCAGCGCGCTTGCCTTCTCCCGGTCCATGAGCACCTGGGCCGAGGCCGCATCGCAAAGCGCGCAGGCGTTTCCGGCGGTTACCGTGCCGTCCTTGGTGAACACGGCGGGCAGCTTGGAAAGGGACTCGGCGGTCACGCCCCGTCGAAAGATCTCTTCATCCTTGAACACCGTGACGCCTTTTTTGCTCTTGATTTCGATGGGCACGATTTCCGCTTCGAACTTGCCGGCGTCCACCGCGGCTTCGGTTTTGTTGTGGCAGTCTGCGGCAAACGCGTCCTGCTCCTCGCGGCTGATGCCAAGGTCCTTGGCGTAGGCGTCGGTGATCTCGCCCATGAGCCCCCCGCCCAAGGGGCACTGAAACCCGTCCTTGTGAAGCAGGTCATCGATGTCGCCCTTGCCCATGCGATAGCCCCACCGGGCCTTGGCCATCCCGTAGGGCACGTTGTTGGCGCTCTCCGTGCCGCCGGCCAGCACCGTGTCCACGTCTTCGGCTTTTATGGCCTGGCAGCCCATGATCAGCGCCTGGATGCTCGAGCCGCAACGCACGTTCACCGACACGGCCGGCACGTCCGCCGGAATGCCGCCGGCCATGGCGGTAAGCCGGGCCGGGTTGGGGCCCACGCCCGCCTGCCAGGCGTTTCCGAAAATGGTCTGATCAATGGTGTCCGGGGCGATGCCGCTTCTTTTGACCACCTCTTGGACCAACTGGCCGCCGAACTGCGGAGCGGTCAGGGTTTTGAGCGAACCTGCGTATTTTCCGCCGGCCGTTCTGCCGGAACCTAATATAACGACTTGCCTCATAAGAACCTCCTGGTTGGTGATTATCGGTTGGCTTTTCTGATCCCCAACTGGTCCAGGGCGATAATCCACTTGCAGATGTTCGACGAGCCTTCCACCATGAAGTAGGTGGGCACGTCCCGGTAGAACCGCGCCAGGGGGTACTCGGTGGAGTATCCGTAGGCGCCCATGATCCGCATGGCGTAGTTGACGCAGGTGTTGGCCGCCTCGCCGGCGGCCAGCTTGGCCATGGCCACGCTG
>JABDRH010000111.1 GCA_013041835.1 Desulfatitalea sp.
GGTCTACACTGGTTATTCCGGTATCCACCTCTTTTTCAAACAGCGTGGTATCGGTCACCTTGTCTTTTATTGCCACTTTTTTGTCAGTGGCGTCATATGTCATGTCCACAGTATCCAACAAGGCATCAAAACCCTCTCCATTGGCCTCGAAAGAACCGTTCATCAAATCAAAATCTTCAGGCATATTCATATTGGCGAAAACACTTTCAAGCCGGACGGCAATCTGCTGCTTTGCCGTCTCGATGGCGCCGAAATCCGGCGCACCCGCTGTTGAACCATCTGCATATACAGTTGCCGGGTCATCCCCCAATGCCATTGCCATAATCATATTCGTCGCGGGCGTTACATTTGCGATCCCGCCCCCTGCGATACAGGAATAGAGTCTTACGAATTTTCCCCCTGACATACCTTCCGCCCACATGACAAAAGGCGCGGTCAGGGCCAAAATATCAACCGAGAAGGATCCGTCCGATTCAATGGCGCTCGAGGAAATGCTACCGTTGCTGCCGCGGATATTGATTGTACCGACAATAGGCAAACCCGCTGCAGCGGTTCCGCTTACCGTAGTAACTCCGGGGCCGGGCGCCGGTGTGCCTCCGCCGCCGCCGCATCCACCGGTGGCGATAAGCGTAATGAATCCAAAGGCGATGATAAATGCCATGCAAATGTAACGCAGGTGCATCAAGACAGATAATTGCATGTTTTTCTTCATAATATTCTCCTTTATCTTTTTCTATCTGTATATTAGTCTATAACTTTCAACAAGTATCCTTTTGGATACCTCTAAACAGGATGGGTGAAACCAAGGAAGGAGGCAGATGATGAAAAACAATTATTTTCTATCGTTGGCGCCATGGCGTCTGATCGGTTTTTGTATCACTTTTTGCGTGCTGATAGTCGGTTTGGCGAACGCGGATGATGACAAATGGCGCCACACATTCGCACCCATCGAATTCGCCGTTGACGATGATGGAAATGGATGGCGCCGCAAGTCGTTCAACTGGTGGGACGTCGAACCGGAAGCGGAAAATCCGTCGGCTTATTATGATTCGGTCCTATATTCCGAGATCGCCCCGCGTCTGCATGAAATCACCCAAACCAGTAATCGGGTTAACGTCAAAGTCATCGGAAAGTCGGCCGGCGGGCGTGATCTTTATCTGGCGATCGTTGCAGCGCCCGGTGATGAGGGACGATTCGGGCATTACCGAAAGCTGCGCTGGCTGATGATTAAAGATCCTGAAAAAGCGCAGCAACTCATCGCCCAGTATGATGATTTTAAAGTTCCGGTTTTTATCAACGCCAGCATCCACGGCGATGAGTATCCAGGCACCGACGCCGCCATGCGTTTGATCGAAACCCTGGCATATGAACATTCGGAAGCGGTACAAACGGTTCTTGACCACATGATTCTTCTGGTGAACGTCTGCCAAAATCCGGACGGCCGTGTCATGGGTACCCGCGGCAATGGCAAGGGTTTTGATATCAACCGTGATTTTCTCACCCAGTCTCAGCCCGAGTCCCGGGCCACAGCCGGCGTCATTGCCAAATGGAACCCCATGATTTCTCTCGACCTTCACGGATTTATCAACCCGATGCTGATCGAACCGTGCACGCCGCCCCACAATCCCAACTACGAATATGATCTTTACCTTACGTGGGCATATGAACAGGCGCTGGCCATGAGAGACGAGTTGTTCTCCCAAACCGATGAAACCGAGGTGATTATTCCATATCTCAGTTCAGGTTTTGGCTGGGACGATTGGCCGCCCATTTATGCTGCCATGTATCCCATGCTCCACGGTTCTTACGGGCATACCCTGGAGACACCTCATCGAGACAAAAGAGGCGTGGACGCGCATTATGCGGCCGTATGGGGGGCACTGAAATTTATCGTACAGCACAAAAAGGAGATGATAAACGATCAAATCGAAGTCTACCGGCGCGGCTTTTTAAACCTGCCCCAGGTCCGCATTCCCGAATACCTGCTGGATGAGACGCAATTCGAACAATTCAATGCGTTGACCATTCAAAAGTTTCCGGCGGCCTACCTCATTGCCGCCGACGCCCCCTTGCAGCTTAGCGCCCACCAGGCCGCAAATTTGATCGACTTTCTTCTGTTTAACGGTGTCCAGGTGGATAAAACGGCGAAAGCGATCTGGCATGACGGCGATCGCTATCCCAAAGGCACCTACGTGGTATGGATGGATCAGCCCAAACGCGCGATGGCCAATGCGATTCTTGAAGACGGTATGGATCTTTCCAACATCGAAGGGTTGGCGTTTTATTCACCGCCGTCCGCATGGAGCCATCCGTTGCTGTGGGGTGTCAATCGAACAGTCGTGAAAGAAGATATTGACATCCGGACACGGCCGGTTTTTAAGGCCAAAAAGCCGATGGGGACCATGGCCTTGGGAAGTGGCGACTACTTCGCCTATCTTCCCACTACGATTGCGGCCTTCAAGGCCACCAATGATCTCATGGCACAGGGTGTCACGGTTTACCGTGCATCAGAAAAGTTTGAGGATAAAGGCCGCACCTTTGGTGTCGGCACATTCTTGATCCACCCCAAAAAGTGGAAGCCGACGTGGAAACTGATCAAACAATATGCCCTGGATGTTTTTCCGGTGACCAAACTACCGGCAAAAGCAATCTTGGTTACACATCAGCGGATTGCCGTTTATGGCGATGAGGGGGTCAGACATTGCCTGGACGAACTGGGTTTCGATTACGATGAGGTTACGAGCGATGCGCTGAATGATGGCGTTATTCCGGGCTACGACGTTTTCATCAACCGCGATCTGAGATGGACGTCGCTTGATGATAATGGACGGGCGTCATTTGCGGCGTGGTTTGCCGCGGGCGGTGATTATGTGGGGCTCGGCTACAGGGGCAGTGCCATCGACTTTGCGAATGATGCCGGTATCACAGATGTTGACTACGGAGAAATTTCGGGAGACGGTATCGTGAAAGTCGACTACATGCCGCAATATTCCGTAGCCGCCGGATTCCGTGCGCAAGGCTATGCCTTCGTATACCGTTCGGTGTGGTTCACTAAATGGCCTGAGGCTGCCAAAAAATCAGCATATATCCAAAACGGGCCTTTCCTGGTGGCCGGTTTCTGGCCCGATTGGCAGAACAGTGGCGCCGACGGCATGCCGGTTGTCTTGCACACGGAAAATAGTGATAGCAGCGTTCAAGACACGGTCCTGATCGGTATAGACCCGACCTTCTGCGGACATCCCCGAAACACCTTCAGAATTGTGGGCAACGCGATTTTCAGCGGCCTTGATTAAGCTAAGGGTTCGCGCAAAAATAAATTTCCCTTTTCATGCGCCGATCCATCTCACCCGGCTGTGTTACAAAAAAAATACACAATATCTTGATATTCTTTAATTTTTGCACGAACCCTTAGAGATTTGATGGATTACGGGTCACCTTGGACCCGTGGGAATCTGAACCTGCTGCAGCATGGACGGCACATGCGATTGGATGCAAGCACCAAGATCATCGTGAGCCGCGCCAAACAGGATAACGCGCGGCTGATCAGGCTGAATGATCCGCAACATGACGCCGTGCCGAAG
>JABDRH010000113.1 GCA_013041835.1 Desulfatitalea sp.
CTTCGGATTTGACCATGTCGGTCATCTCATCGGCGGTCACCACGACCACCTCACCGCTTTTAATTCTGGCGTTAATCTCCTGAATGCTCTTGCGGGCCTTACGTTCGGCCATGCCGATATCTCCTAGGGTTGTCCCAATGCTTTTATTTTGGACGTGATGTTATTTCGCACCCACTGCTCATCCCACCACTCCACCGGGTTGACAAACGAATCGTGCACCAAGATGCTGAAATGCAAATGATCGCCTCCGGCCAAACCAGTACGGCCGGTTTTTCCGACGGTATCACCCATTTTAACCATTTGCCCGACCCTTACACCGATATGACTCAGATGCGCATACATGCTGAACAGGCCCATGCCGTGATCAATCACCACGGTACGACCGTAAATGCCCAACGCGTCGGCCATCACCACCTTGCCGTGGTTGGCGGCCGGTACGGGCGACTGAGCCACGGAGGCCAAATCGACCCCCAGATGGGTCTGATGATCGATGACCTTGCCGTCATAAAGGTAGTCGCGCGCATCGGCGAAACCAGCCCGGTTGGCCGCACCGGCAAGTCGTAAAAACGCGCCCTCCCAGTACATTTTCGGGTCGGACCGGGCGGTCACATGGGTCAGCGTCTCGTAGTTTTCGCGGCGCAACGCGCCATTCACTTCGAGAAAGATTTCCAGATGGGAACTGCCCGCCGCGACGCCGACCTGGTGGACAAACTCAGGCATCTTCCAATCCAGAAAGCTGTCGGAAATGTTGATTTTGTCCTGCTTAAACCGACGCGCGTTAATCAGGTGGGGCAGCCCGCTACGGCCCTGATTACCGGCAAAATCCACGGCGATGACATGGATGTCCGTGCCCGGTCCCTGCCGGTGGTCGACGGCCGCCAGGGCCATATGAATAGCTTGGTCTTTGAAAAAGCCGCCGGTGCCCGGATAAAGGTGTTCGCCCACCATTACACCGCTGGTGGCGCACGCCTCGGAGAGTTTATAAATAACCAGTCCGGCGCCGCCTTGGGAAAAATAATGGTTTCGGCTCAGTACATCGATAGCCGGCGGCCGGGTATCGATGATGACCTCCTGCTCTTGGTAGTTCACATTACCCTTGCCCCATTGACGCCAGGAATAATCCCGTACCACCAGACGCAACATGGCCTTGCCGTCCTTGATGCCCTCGGCCTCGGGCTCGAAGTCGACGGTAATGTTTTCCTCGCGCACCCGGCCGCCGGAGAGCAGGCCGGCCGCCGGAAAGATCTTTTCCAGCAGCACGGTCTCCTGACCGTCCTTGACCAAACCCACCCACACTTTGCGCAGGCCGCTTTGGGCGTCGGCCACACGGATGGCCAGTGTCGGATGCCGCCCCAAGGCAGGCGACGTCATTTCCAGCGTCAGCTCGGGCGGCTTGCCCTCCATGCGAACGATAGTCAGCACCACCAGGGCTACCACGATCGATGCCGCAGGGATGATCAGCAGCCACCCTCTGAAAGATTTCTTTTTTGCATTCAATGGGTTATTCCCCCTAACCGCAAGGATTAACGGTTGACATTACCAGCTACAGATAGCCTTATCAAGGCAAACTTTCCAGGCTCGGCAATTCCAACCGCAAGAGCCGTCGCGCGTTGTCGACATCAGGACGGCCCCCCGGTGTTCCCGCCTGAATTTGGTTCAGTTGGAATTGATGGAATTGCTGTTCCCGGCTTGACTTTTGCAAACGGGACAGGATAAGTTTGCCCAATGCGAACCATCATACAAGCCGATAAGCAGCGCATCGGCAAAGGAATGCCCCTGGCCGTTATTGCCGGGCCATGCGTCATCGAAGATGAAGAGACCACCTTAAAAATCGCGGCGCGCATGCAAGAATTGACCGATCGGTTGGGGCTGCCCTTCGTCTTCAAAGCATCCTTCGACAAGGCCAACCGCACCTCCATCGACAGCTACCGGGGGCCGGGCATCGATCAGGGACTTCGAATCCTGGCCCGCATCAAGGAGCGGCTCGGCGTGGCGCTGATTTCCGACATACACCATCCTGATCAAGTGGCACCCGCGGCTCAAGTGCTGGATGTGCTTCAAATACCTGCCTTTTTATGCCGGCAAACCGACTTCCTGCTGGCGGCGGCGGCGCCCGGCAAACCGGTCAACATCAAAAAAGGCCAGTTCCTCGCCCCCTGGGATGTGGCCAACATTGTGGAAAAAATTGAATCGGTGGGCAACCGGCAAATACTGCTTACCGATCGCGGCACCCTGTTCGGCTACAACAACCTGGTGGTGGACATGCGCAGCATTCCCATCATGCAGACCACCGGTTACCCGGTGATCTTTGACGCCACCCATAGCGTGCAACTTCCGGGCGGAGCGGGCGCCAGCTCCGGCGGCCAGCGCGAATATGCGCCGGTATTGGCCCGGGCGGCTGTGGCCGCAGGCGCCGACGGGGTTTTCCTGGAAGTCCATCCCGACCCCGACCATGCACGGTGCGACGGTCCCAACTCCCTTTTTTTGGACACCGTGCCCTCCTTGCTCAAACAACTCAAAGCCATCCGCCGCGCGCTGGAAGTCAGCAATGACGATCCAAGACAGACTTAAACGGGTCCGGCTGATGCTCCTGGACGTGGACGGCGTGTTGACCGCCGGAGAAATTATCTATGGCGACAGCGGTGAGCAATACAAGGTCTTCAATGTAAAAGACGGTCTGGGCATCCGCATGCTGCAGCAGGCCGGCATCCGGGTGGGCATTGTCACCGGCCGCAGCGGCAAAGCCCTCATGCACCGCTGCCGGAATCTGGACATCGACCTGGTCTTTGATGGGGTCAAGAATAAAGCCATGGCCCTGGTCGAGGCAAGAGAGCGAACCGGCATCGACCCGGCGGCCACTGCATTCATCGGTGATGACCTGCCCGACTTGGCCATCATGTGCCGAGTGGGCCTGGCCGTGGCCGTGGCCGATGCCCACGAAATGGTACGCGCGGCCGCCCACTTGACCACCCAGGCAGCGGGCGGCCGTGGCGCGGTAAGGGAAATCAGTGAAGCCATTCTCAAAGCCCGTGACCAGTGGACCTCTTTGGTGGAACAGATGATCCATGGCTGACCGAAAGCGCATCCTCAAATGGGCCTTGACAGTCGCGACATTGGCCGGCCTTGCGGGCCTGGTCATCGTTTTCCTGCAATTTCGCAACCGGCAGGGGCCGCCGCTGCCGATTCCCAAGTCAGCCGGCAAGGCGTTGATGACCCTGGCTCAGGTACACCAATACGCCACGAAAGAGGGCAAACTGCAATGGGAACTGGATGCCGAATCGGCCCAGTTGCAACCAGGGGGTCAACAAATGATCCTCAAGGCGCCCAAAGTGGACTTTATCATGGGAGATGGCAGCATCATCCATCTGACGGCACAAAACGGCACCCTGGACACTCAAAGCAACGACATGTCGGTCAGCGGTAATGTGATGCTGCGCAACAGCCGATATACATTAAAAACCGAAACCCTTGTTTATCGGCACACGGCACGCACCCTCAGCTCAGCGGTTCCGGTGGATATTACCAGTGGACGCTTCGACTTGCGCGCAAACTCGATGCTGTACAAAATCGATGAAAATCTGGCACAATTCGACGGCCAGGTGGAAGGTTGGTTGTATGACGACTTGGCGCTGTAATTCACCCCATGTCGCCAAATTGCTCCGGTTATGGGCGCCATGGCTGTTTGCCTGCATGGCGGTACTGTGCGGCGCGGCCCCGGCGGA
>JABDRH010000115.1 GCA_013041835.1 Desulfatitalea sp.
CAGCGGTGTATCCGGTGTGCGCTGTAAAAATCTGATTGATATCCGTTATCCGAGCAATTTTTCGAATCGATGCCGCATCCAATTCGATATCCTCTGAAAATAAGGTGGCCATTGGGCGTATTTGGCCATTCACAATAAGACATAAGTCTCCGGTAAATAATGACCCATTTACCCTGAAACTCATTGATCCTTGGGTGTGTCCAGGCGTCGCGATAGCGTGAACCATGATGCCGCCTATTTCTACAACATCTCCGTCAGACAAGGTTTGGTAATTTGAAACAGGAAGTTTATTCATGTGTTTTATCCCCAAAAGGTGACGATGATTCTTACCCTTTAACAAAGGGACCTCATCACGGGATATATAAACCTCGGCAGAAGAAAACGCTGTCAATCCATCTACATGATCGGCATCGGAATGGGTTAAAAAAACAGCTTGAACCGATGAAGGGTTGATTGAAAGAGATTCGCATTCTTTGATAATCTTTTTGGGGTTGTCCCCGGCGTCAAAGGCAATGTATCCGTCTTGGGTTTTAACGAGGTAGAGATTGCAAAACCTTCCTTTGATTACAAAAAGTGAATCAGATAGTTTCGCCGTCCCGATATGATGTACACCACGCAATTGGTAAAAAAGCCAGCCTGCTAAAATACCAACACATACAGCTATCAAGCCGAAACCCAATAGAATTGACTTAATCAATTTCTTCAACACGTTTAATCTCCTTCGCTTCTGAAAAAAGTCAATCGTTCCTATTTTCTGGCAATGCCATCCAACTTGCGCCAGGCTTCTTGTTTCGTCATGTGTTTTATTGCCTGCCAGGCCTCCAACGATCGGGCATGCAAGCCAAGCCTTCCGCTCTTGTGTTCCCAGTTGCCGATCGTCGGTGCGCTGACGCCGATCAGTTTGGCGAATTGGCTTTGCGACATGCCGAATTTGGCGCGCAAGCGGGCAACGCCCTTTCCGGTAACCGAGCGGGTGCCGTGGGAAGGCGGCGGGTTTTTCTGCGTCACAGGTTTGCGTGGCGCGGATGTGTTTTTGACCGGGGCCTTATGTGGACCGGTTTCGGTAGCGCGCTTGTTTGCCCCTTTGGCCGCGACCTTGGCCTTCTTTTTCGGCTTTGACGGAGTCTTTGGCCGTCGCGGGGCTGGCGTCGTTTCAGCGGCCGGTGCATCTTCCGATATCTCGATGCCGAACAGATCCGGCAGCGCCTCCTGCGCGATGCGTTTGCGGCCGCTGGTTGTTCCGGCCACGGCGGCCGCAACGCCGGCATCCGCGCTGATCAATTCTTCGTGATCCACTCCCCGAAGCAGGAAAAGCAACTCCGGCGACAGATCAAGCCTTGCGCCCACACCATAGAGCACTGCCGCCACATGCTTGCACATAACAGCCCAGTCGGGGCAACTGCATGTCAGCTTGATCTCGCCGGGCTGGGGGAACAGGCCTGTGTCACGATCGGTTACAACGGACATCACGTTTTTGGAGAACCGGCCCTGAAGCAGCTCCAGCAGCGTATCGATCTGCCCGGCGCATCGGCTTTTCACCGCCTGCCATTTCTTCCGGGCAAGGGTCTTGATCGCGATTTGCACGGTATAGATTTCAGAGCCGCTGACCATGGCGCTGATTTGTCCCTTTTCGATATCCAGATGGCACACCGAGCCGTTGCGCACATAGGTGCGGCCCCGGGGCAACCGGTTGCTGTAATCGCTGAAGGATTCGAGGTGATCGCACCAGGCCTGTCCCCAGAAGGTATGGGTGATCTTTCGGCCCTCGATTTGCACGGGTTTGATATCGTGGCCCTTCTTGCGCAGCTTCTCCATTTTTTTCAAGGCGTTTGCCCGGCGTTTGGCCACGGGCACGTAAGGTCGGAATCCGCCATACCAACTCATCATCAAGCTCCTATAGTTTGGCCTGTTCGATATCCAGGGCCACGACCGCGAGCAATTTCGCGTCGCTCATTTCCGTCAGCATGGTTTGGGCGCCGGCCTTGAGGATATCATCGGCAAGGTTTGTTTTCTCTTCCATCAGGGCGTCGATTTTTTCTTCGACGGTGCCCCGGCAAATAAATTTGTGCACCACGACATTGCGATGCTGGCCGATGCGAAATGCCCGGTCCGTGGCCTGGTTTTCCACGGCCGGGTTCCACCAGCGGTCGAAGTGCACCACGTGGGACGCGGCTGTGAGGTTCAGCCCCGTGCCGCCCGCCTTGAGGGAGAGCACGAAAAAGGGCGGCCCGTCTTCTTTCTGGAACTTTTGAATCAAGGCGTGGCGTTTTTTTACCGCGGTGCCGCCGTGTAAAATAAGGCCCGCTTGACCGAACACTCCCGCGAGAAAAGCGGCGATGGGTTCGGTCATTTCTCGGAACTGGGTGAACACCAGCACTTTTTCCTGCCGCGTTGCGATTTCCTCACAGATGCACCTGAGCCGGTCGAATTTACCGCTTTCGGCGGGTTCATATCCGCCGTCGCCGAGAAACTGGCTCGGATGATTGCAGATTTGCTTGAACCGCATCAAAAAGGCCAGCACGAGCCCACGCCGCTGAATCCCGTCAAGTCCTTCAAGGGCGCAGGTCAGGTCTTGCACCGACTTGGCGTACAGGGCCGCCTGTTTTTGGGTCAGGCCGCAGAAGGCCTTCATCTCGGTCTTGTCGGGCAGATCGGCGATGACGCGCCGGTCGGTTTTAAGCCGCCTGAGCACATACGGGGCGACCAGCTTGCGCAACGGTGCGTAACGGTCGTGCGTCCGCGCTTCCAAGCCTTTGACGAACCGCTTGAACCGGGCTGCCGATCCGAGCAGGCCCGGACAAAGAAAATCAAACAGCGACCACAGGTCGGACAGTCTGTTTTCCACCGGTGTGCCCGTCAAGGCAATCCTGGCATCCGCTTTAAGCTGTTTGACGGTCTGGGTCTGTTTGGCCGCAGGGTTCTTGACGGCCTGGGCTTCGTCCAGAATAACCAGCCGCCAATGGATATCGAGCAGCCATTTGTGCCGGGCAAGCATGGCGTAGGTGGTCACCGCCAGGTCGATGCCCGCCAGGGCCTTGACGGATTCGACGCCCAGGGCGGCATGGGGTGCCGGGCCTGTTTCCGCCGGGTGGATAAAGCACGCCGCCAGTGTCGGTGCAAACCGCTTGATCTCGGCCTTCCAGTTCGCTAGAAGGGAGGCCGGCAGCACCAACAGTGACGGTTTGGCGTCGTACCGCGTGTTTTGCTTCAGGGCCAGCAGGAGCGAGAGCACCTGAATGGTTTTGCCCAATCCCATGTCGTCGGCAAGGCAGGCGCCCAGTCCCAGGTTGGACAAAAGCCAGAGCCAGTTGGTCCCGATTTGTTGATAGGGTCGCAGCGTACCGCGAAAGTCCTTGTTTTGCGCCGCGCCGGGCAACCCATCGGGGTGTCGCAATCCCTTTAGAATCTCGGAAAGCCATTTGCCCGCGTCAACAAAGGACCACTCGCGCTCGTCGTCCGCAGCCGAATCCGCGGCGCCAAGATCCGCCGGCGCTCCTGCCAAAAGACGCATGCCTTCAACGAACGAGATGCCGCTTCCGGCGGCATCGGCCTCCACTTGTTTCCAATGCGCCAGGGCCTCGGTCAACTTTTGCCGGTCGACTTCGATCCACTGCCCTTTCACATGGACCAGGCCGTCTTCCGATGCCAAAACCTTTCGCCACTGCGCTTCATCCAGCGCCTGGTCCCCTAAGGCAACCCCAACTTTAAAATCCAGCATGGCGTCGACGCCGAATCGGTTCCGTTTCTTTTCACCGATGGTCACGGTCACCCGGGCACGGGGACGTTTGCGCCACCAGTCCGGCAGTCTTACCAGCAGTCCGCTTTCTTCGAGAAGGGACACATTTTTCAGCAAGCGGTAAGCTTCTCCCGGCGTCCAGGCCAGAGGGTGAAAAAGATCGCCGGAATCGACCATTTCCTTTACGAAATGAATTTTTTCAGATGCACGCTGCACGGGCGAAAGCAGGTTGATCAATGCTTTCTTGTTGCGCTGCCCCGCGTATTCCTGAAGGGCTCTTCCCAAGGGCCGGTATTGCACGCGCCCTGCCTTGGAAAGGCTCGGCGCGTAGGTGGCCATGAACGCAAAAGGCAACTCAGGGTCTTGCTTGTTCTCGACCAGGTGAAAGCAGACGCGTCCGACCCGGCGCCAGACGGCGGCATGCTTCTTGAGCCATCCCGCCAAACCGTCCTTGGAAGCGGCGATCTGTTGGCGCGCCCATGTATCCAATCGCGTCCAAAGGTCAACCAGCACCTCGTCGTTGAGATACTCCGCTCCCTGCATGGGGGGTGTGCACAACAGCATGGCCTCGATTTGGGATGCCTCGGGCGCTTCAATGGCTTCGAGTCGATGGCCGACCGATTCGGGTGTGCGGCACAATTGGGTCAAATAACGGCAGGCGAAATCCCGCCAGAAGGTAAATGACGGTGGCGGTGGCGCATCCGGCCGCGTGGCGGCAAGCGCGAAAAGACCCTCGGCCTGAGAGGAAGAAAAAGCGGCGGCGACCCTGGCCATCCACGCATCGGCAGTGGCCCGGGTATCGTCGGTGCCTGGCCGTAAACGAAGGTGTCCGGCAGGGGTTAGGATGAGATCATTGCTTTGAGCCACTGTTGCCGATCAGTTTGGGCGATTGGCGCAAGAGGGTATATTCTTGGACAGAAATCGCCTTAATTGCCTTTCATTTGCCGTAATTGCTCATACCCCCTGGCCACGTCCGCCTTTTCAGTCTTGCTCGCGGCCATGGACCGGGCGTGATCCAGCACCTTCATGGCTTTTCCCACGTCTCCCTGTCGGCCATAAACGATGCCAATGCCCACATAGGCGGCCACGTGCCGATGATCCAGCTCCTTGGCGCGCTCAAACTCACGGCGGGCGTCGTCGAGTTTATGCTGATCGAGCAGGGCATATCCATTGGAGACATGGTGGGCCGCGGTGTCTAAACTCGGGCGTAAAAAAATGGTGTCGGGACCGCAGGCGACCAATAGCCATAGAATCTGGGGCCAAAGCAGTATCTGTTTGATCATGGCGCCACCTCGTTGATGGATTTCAATCCACGATGATCATCACGCGGCATTGTTTGAGAAATCCTATATTGTCAGATGCATCGCGCAGCTTGGCGGCATCGGCGTTGCTGATCATGATATCGCAGTCGCGTCCGGGCAAAGTGCGCAGGCCTTTCACCGAAAGAGGATGAGGCGCAATCCTTGTTTTTCTTAATCGCGCCTCGGGGTCACGCGTGTACCGGCAAACCCCGTATTGCACGGCAAACTCACGACTGACGAAGGCCGAGCCGTAAACTTGTTTGCCGTTTTCATCCACTATGGCCGGCGCCATGGCCGGCTTTATCCCAATGCCCCGGGCATCGACCACCAGGCCGGTATATGGCATCTCAGGTTCAGATCCCGCTGCCGCTTCGAGTGTCAGTTCTTCCTTTATCGCGGTGTCGCCCACTTGTCGGATCGACCGGACTTGTTTGATCTCGTCGGGAAGCATGAGCTGGGCCAAGCCGCCAAGCAGAGGCATTTCGACCGTTACGTCAACGCGTCCACCCGGACCGTTCGCCTCTTGCGCGACAGGCACGGCCTGAATCATCTCAACGATCTTGGCATTCACCCGGTCGTCGGCGTGCATGATATCGGCGGCCGTCCGGTAGGCGTCCATCCTTATCCGTTGCAGTGTCAGCAAAAGGTTTGTCGCGGCGTTCTGTCTGGCCTGGAGCACACCGGCGGACCGCGATGAGGCCGGGCCGGGCACATGGGTTCCCTCGGCCGTCAGCACATTTGAGGTCCAATTCACATCGCCGGAGGGCAACGTTTCAATGAGGTCGTGGGAGGGTTCGGCTAGGCCGATCATTGGCCGGGCAAACACCACGCAGCAACACAGAAGAATCCACAATCGCATTTTAACATTCTATTTTTAAGGGGTTACCCAAATTGGTTGACCATTTTGGACAATATATTGTAAGCGTTATAGGAAGTCAACTCAACCCAAGCGTGGAAAACGGGCCTCCACAGCCGAACAAAGCCATTAATAATGGAAAGGATTACCGGTTATATCGGCCGTAGGGCCATCGCCTCCATAAATCATTCATTGGATCTTCTGGCGTTCATCTTCCGCATCTGTTCCTGCCTCAAGGGACACAATGGGCAGGGACGCGTGCTCGTCAACCGCATCATCACCCAACAGCTTTACTTTACCGCTGTCCAGGCGCTTCCCATCCTGATCCCCATCGCCCTGTTGGTGGGCAGCTTGGTCATCATCCAATTCGCACGACTTTCCGGGCAATATGACTTCGGCCGCATTTCCATGCTGCTGATCGTGCGCGAGATCGGGCCAACCATTACGGCCCTGCTGGTCATTTTAAGATCAGCCACGGCAGTGACCATCGAAATCAGCTACATGCGGGTGCTGCACGAACTGGACACCTTGGAAATGTCGGGCCTGGACCCGGTTCGGGTGGTTTGCGTGCCCCGACTGGTGGGCATTACGACAGCCATGGTGGGCCTGTTTGTGGTATTTGATCTGGTTTCCATTCTGGGGGGATACGCCATCGTCTGGTGGGGGAGCGAAGTGCACATGCGCGGCTTTTTGTTCCAGATCGCCAAGGCGATCACCCCCGCCGATATCGGTGTGGGATTGACCAAGGCCGTTTTGTTCGGGATTATCATTACCACCACCTGTCTGTACCGCGGCTTTGAAATGAAACAGCAAATCACCGAAGTCCCCATTGCCACATCCCGGTCGGCCATCGAGTGTTTTCTCTATTGCCTTGTCATTAATGTGTTTATTTCAGTGGTCTTTTATTTATGAATATGATCGAGATATCGGATTATGCGCTGCCGGCCATCGGTTCGGGTGTGGGGCTTTCCGGTGTTTACCTGGCCCTTGGCCACGGGGATGTGTATGCCATCGACAGCCGTAACGCCGATGACGCGCATACCTTGCTGCGCGCCCTGGCGACCCTGATTCGTCCCCTGACCGGTGTATACCGCTTCAAGGGGCGCACCCATGACCTGCGCAAATACGGCGACATGTTGTGCTGCAAGCGCCTGATCGGTTATGTGGCGCCGGATGCGGCCCTGATCAGCAATTTGAATGTGCGGCAAAACCTGTTGCTGCAACGTTACTATTACGAAAACCGGCTTGATATCGATCTGGACGCATCTGTGTTATCTTTGTGCGACGACTTCGGCATCGCTGACAAGCTGGATCAACGACCGGCAGGCCTGAACGCCATGGAAATCCAGGCTGCCATTATCATTCGTGAGTTGACCAAGAGGCCGGAAATACTGCTGCTTGATCAGCCGGAGAATTTCATTGGCCATGCCAAATTCGATCTGATGGTCGAGATCTTCAACCAATTGATCGACGACCGCTTGCCCATTGTGTTTTTGTCACACGACAAACGCTTGGTGCGGCGTTTTGCCAACAAGAAGATTTTAATTACCAACGGTACCCTGACGACCGTGATATTGAAACCGACCTAGGATAACGATAGTATGGAAATGGAATTCTCCAAATTAGAAAGGCTTGTGGGCGCCTTTATCGTCGGCGTCATCATCCTGCTCATTGCCACGTTTGTGATCATCGGCCGGGGCAAGGACTGGTTTGAAACATACATTACCTACTACACCACCTTCGACGAAACCTACAACCTGCAGGAGAATGCCGCCATCAAGCTTTTCCGGGCGGACATCGGCAAGGTGAAACAGGTCACGCTGGAAAAAAACCACGTGCGTCTCAAGCTGGCCATCCAGGAAAAATATGCCTCGCGGATACGTGAGGACACCGTGGCCCAGGTGGAAAGCCCCACGCTCATCGGTTCGGAATATATCGCTATTGTCCCCGGCACCGCCGATGCGCCGACAATCGCCGCGGGCGGAGAGATACCTTCGCGGGAAAAGCGCTCCATCGCGGATATTCTGGATGAGTTTGAAGTGGAAAAGACCGCCCTGATGGTCATTAAGGCGCTTCAGGAGATTTCCAAGTTCGCCGAATACCTAAATGATCCGGAAGGCCCGCTGCTGATCTCCTTGAACAATTTGGAAGCGACCAGCGGCGATGTGAGGAAAATCAGCAATGACCTGAAAGCCGGCAAGGGCCCGGCCGGCTTGCTGCTCGAATCCGAAGATCTGCTGCAACAGATCGTGGACATCATCGCGCGCTTGGACCATGTCATGGAAAACATCGATGCGGCCACGGCCAAAGCGCCGCACGCCATGGATCTGGTGCAAGAGAACCTGACCACCTACCGCGACACCGGGCACGCGCTACAGGCCCGCGTGGAACAGGCGCGGATTGCCATGGAGGATATCAAACGCGCATCGGCGGATCTTCAAACCATCATGGTCAACATCAAATCCGGCAGCCAACGGGTGCCCGAAATCACCATCACTTTTCAAGAAGGCATCGATGAAATCCGACGAGGCGTTGAACAAGTCAACCGCGTGGTCCAGTCGCTTCAAAGAAGCGTCCTCATTCGCGGCAACCTACCCCTCGAATCCACCCCCGGTCAAACCGACGCCGGTGCAAGGCCTTAACGTGCGGTACAAGCCATCCCCACCCGCATATTGGCGGCGCCTCATAGTCATGGCGTGAGCGCGTCTTTAAAGTCACATAAGGGAGAAGGAGTAGATGAACATGATTTCGAAAACAGCATACTCAATTTCGTCAATCATTATTTGTATCATGATATCAACCGCTGCGTGTTCCGACGAAATTGCCGATACAATCTACAAGAATGGAAACATTATCACTATTAACGATATCCAACCCGGAGCGGAGGCAGTGGCCGTGAAGGACGGTAAAATTCTAGCCATTGGCACTCAGAAAGATGTACTCAAACACAAGGGGAAAGCGACCCGGCTGATCGAGCTTGAAGGTCAAACCATGCTTCCAGGTTTCGTTGATGCTCATGGCCACGTCATGGCCGGTGGGCTGCAGGCACTCTCGGCCAATGTGCTTGCGCCTCCCGATGGCAAAGTGAAAGATATCCCCTCGCTGCAGCAAACACTTCGTGAGTGGGTTGCCGAGAATGAAAAAATTGTCGAGAAAATCGACCTTGTTGTCGGCTTTGGGTACGACAACGCCGAGTTAGCTGAACTGCGTCATCCCTTGCGTGAGGATCTGGATGCCGTGTCGAAGGACGTGCCAATCCTTCTGATCCACCAGTCCGGCCACTTGATTAGCGTGAACTCGAAAGCACTGGCGATTGGTGGAATCACGTCGGCAACCCCCAATCCTACCGGCGGCGTCATTCAACGCCGTGAAGGTGGCAAGGCACCCAACGGCGTTCTCGAGGAGACCGCCGCATTTCCCTTGATGCTCAAACTGTTGGGCCGGGCAGGGACAGAAGGATCCGCCGCCTTCGTCCGCGCTGGCGCTGAAATGTGGGCGCGTTTCGGCTATACGACGGCGCAGGACGGCAGAACCATGCCCAATGCGGTCAAGACCATGAAGGCGGTCGCGGCAACGGGTGAGTTCAAGATCGACATCGTAAGCTATCCGGACGTGCTTGTGGATCGCGAGTTAATCAAGCGTGAAGTCAGCCCCACCTACAAAAACCGTTTCCGCGTTGCCGGCGCCAAACTTACCATCGACGGTTCGCCGCAGGGTTTTACGGCGTGGCGTGACCGCCCCTACTACAAACCGGTCGGTGATTATCCACCAGGATACGTGGGATATCCCGCCGCCACCGCCGATCTGGTTGGTGATGCTATTGATTGGGCCTTTTCCAACAACATCCAAATCAATACCCACGCAAATGGTGAGGCCGCCTCGGACCAACTCATATCCTACATCCGGTCAGCCAAGGAAAAATACGGACATGGCGATCGCCGTCCAGTTTTAGTCCATGGCCAGTTTCTCCGTGAGGATCAGGTGGATTCCCTGAAGTCTCTGGGCATTATGCCATCGCTGTTTCCTATGCATACCTTCTACTGGGGAGACTGGCACAGGGAGCACACCGTCGGCCCTGCTTTAGCAGACAACATTTCTCCGACCGGTTGGTGTGTCGCTCGGGGGATGAAGTTCAGCACCCATCATGACGCGCCGGTGGCCTTTCCCAACTCAATGCGTGTGCTTGATGCCACCGTCACCCGCCGTTCACGTTCCGGTGACATCATTGGCCCGGTACAACGCGTCGACGTGATGACCGCCCTAAAAGCGATGACGATTTGGCCCGCCTGGCAGCACTTTGAAGAAGGCACCAAAGGGTCGCTCGAAGTGGGCAAGCTCGCTGACTTCGTGATCCTCGACAAGAACCCATTGACGATTGATCCCGACAACCTCGATCAGATCAAGGTCGTGCAGACGATCAAGGAAGACGTTACCGTCTTTGATATCGACCAAATGAAGAAGGCCAGCGCAAGTCTGAAGCCCGGTGGCGTTTCCGAGCTTGCTTTCACACGAGCCATCCGCTTCGCCTCACTTGCACCCGGCCAGGGCAACTGTTACTGCAATGCCCTGGGTAGAATTGGCGACGCCATGGCCGGAGGAGCGGGTCGCTGAAATCCGATTAAAAGGATCTTTTTATTTGGGGTGCAGTTGACTCGGAACGGGTACTCCCGGTGAAACCAGCGGTTGGTAACTCGGAGCACGCAACCATTGGACCGGAACACAACGTCTGGAGACCATTGGTTGTCGGTTAACCATGCAGGTCTCAGAAATAAACAAAAGATATTCTTGCGCGGATCGGTGTAGAGGGGGGCTATCCGGTTG
>JABDRH010000130.1 GCA_013041835.1 Desulfatitalea sp.
CAAGCCTTCCTGCCCATGCCTTAAAAAACCCATCAAATAAGATCGTGCGTAGCACATCCTTTTATCTTCAATTACAATCCATCATCTATCTTGACTCTGTTTCCATCAGTTATCGAGGCCACTCTCATTGATAAACCCTACTATCTGCGCCACTGAATACTTGGGCGGAATTGATATGAGTATGTGCACGTAGTCCTAAATGCCCTTCTATCACTTCGCATTGTCTGGCTCGTGCCAACTCCTTAAACACCTGCCCAAGATACTTATGAAGCTCGCCGTATAAGCTCCTTCGGCAACATTTGGGAATCCAGACTATATGGTATTTGCATTCCTATCGGCTGTGGTTTAAAGTTGAATTATCGCACATGATAGCCTCTCCTTTGTGAATTTGAGCGGTTCATAACTGGAAGGGCTTTCATTTGTTCCCGTAAATGTCAAACTCTGGTAGGTCTCCCGGCAAAACCGGAATTTTACCCAAGGGCAATTACGTCTTCGTCTCCTAAAGGCATGCGCTGTGATAAGAATCGATTGAGCGGATAGTACCATTTCCCCACACTGTAACCCTCCTTATCAGTACAGCGAGCACATAGTTTGATGTCGTCAAGGGTTTGATCTCTGTGTGCCTGTCTAAGTCTGCATGCGGCCTCACTACTCCATAGTTCTCTTATAGACTGCTTACTTAGATTCCCAAGCACATAGAGTCCGTCATAATCGAAACAACATGGCACGACTCGACCATCCCACAACACGGTCACTGAGGTCCAGGGCTTGTCGCAGACTACATTAGGCTCCGGCACTGAATCAATACGAAGATCGTTTATTCGGTCATCATGCCCGTCCCAAGAAACAAAGGTCTTAACCTTGACTACGTCTATTCCCTTGACTGTTTTCCATTTTGCTAACCAAGAAGCGGTCTCATGTTGATTCATCTTCTGACGGACGAACTGCAAAATCAAGTAAGGCGTTTTCATGTTCCTTGCTTTCCGGTATTCCAAAAAGGAACGCACCTTTCTCTCAGCTTCTTCAACGTTAGAAGCTGCTCTGCCTCGGATGGCTTCACTTGTCGCGGCACTGACCCCATCGAGCGAAAGCACTAATTCATAAAGACCGTAATCCACCAATTCGTGTATTCGATTGTTAGTTAATAAATTTGGATTCCCCGATAGATAAGTTTGCATTCCGTGCTTCCTTGCAAATTCAATAAGTTCTCCAAGCTGTGGATGGATCAGGGAGTCACCGAAATGGTGGAGGAAAATCTTTGAGGAATATTGTGATACCTCACGAACGACGTGGCGAAAAAGCGTTGCGTCCATATACCCTATCGCTCGTGTCATACTTCTCGTCCTGGGGCACATTACGCAGGTCATGGGGCAGTCGTTAGTAAGTTCAATCTGGAATGCTTCGGGAGCTCCTTTGGGCTTGATGGTTTGCCAGTTGTAGGCTGCTTGATTGAGCTCTCGATTTAAGGTCAATCTCAGAAATCTGATCAAACGTTCCAAATTCTCACCATCCCTTTTCGACCACAAAAAGAAATTTATTCTCTGGATACTAAGAAGGTCGCTGCTGCTGGATTCGCTGGATGTTTCCTCATTTTTTCTGCTACTAATGTATTTAAAGTACATGCCTTACAGGCCTCCATCTCACCATATGTCCACATTGAGAATTTATCCTGCTGGCACAAAAATTCATGAAGGGTAACCCTTTCCCTTATTTCCAATGACAATCTGATTGAGGTCGGCACCAACGTGGGGCAGGGATAAACCCAACCATTGTAGAGCCAGGGGGTTGGCCATCTACAATCACCTGGCATTACACCATCTAACAGATAGCTCGGTAAAGAAATATGGTGAAGTTTATCAGTTACATGGTATTTGTACCGTTTAACAGTTGCCTTGGAATGAAGCATACTTAAATTTTCCCCATAATCCGAAACCATTATGGCGTCAGCGTATTCCTCCACAAGATCCATGTCACCTTCTTCGATTAAAGCCGTAGAAACTTGAATCCATTTGATTTGTGGACAATTTGATAGTATTGGTAGGTAAACTTGTAGATAAGTAGAAAGGAGTGGTTCACCTCCAGCTAATACCAGCCGGTCAATAACAACTCTCTGACACTTTAAGGTCGTCACCAAATCTTCGGCCATTGAGGCGTCAAATTCATAGTTCGGATCTGTACTGCGGAGTGGTAGCTTGTCGCAGGAGTAACATCCTTTTTTGCAATGGCTGTTTGTATAGATCTCAAAAACAGGGATCCTGCCTGGCATCGACAAAGACAAGCATGAGGAAGATGTACCAATGAAGTCTGCACTTACTCTTGGGAAGTAGTGGTGATCATTGCCAACGGCAGAAGACCCAGCCTCTACACCAATGTGCTCAACCAAACTTGGAGTATGATAGTAGACCCGAAGCCCACTCTGTTCAGCCCAAAAACCGAGGACGCAGTCTGCACTATTCTTGTATTGATCAAAGTCAAGTGGCAATGCTTCCAAATCCAAGAGAAATCTGACAGCACTGGATCTCGGGAAGACATAGAATTGAGCCATGTAGGTGTCCACTCCCTGGCATATTACATTCCAACCATTGTTTTCTGCACGATACTCTACTGGCGTGAAACACGAACAGTAGGCTGCGTCTTCGGGCCATAGTGATTTTTCCAAATAGCTCCTGAGATCTTTACAGCATACAATATCGTCCTCTGCGACTATATAAGCGTTTGCCGCTGGATAAAATCTAAGCAGAAACTTCAGCGTTCTCAAATAGTTCGCCAATGCTCCGAGGCGATACCCGGTGTCATAAAATACATGAACAACGTCGAATCCAGCATTTGCCATACTGTCTATCGCTGTCCCCACCATGCTTTTGCCCTCTGGGCGCTCGCATGACAGCATGCCTACTGCCCATTGCCATGCAGGACCATTCAAGGTATTTTCAACTTCAGGCTTAAAATCACCCATTAATGTATTTATGCTCGACCCATCCATATTTTACACGCATTCTCCTCAGCAGCACATTTCTTTAATAGCTTCGATCACATCTTCTACTTTTATCCTGAGTAGCCCCAAATCAGTAGCGGCACCGTAATTGTCACCACTCTTGCCAGCCCATAAAGTCTTATGTTGAGCATTTCCTGGTGGTGGCCCCCACCAGGCCGGTGAAACCGGACCGAATAACGTCACGGCTGGCCTTCGGAATGAGGTTGCCAGATGGGAAATACCGGTATCGACGCTGGCCACTAAACGGGCTCCTGCAACCAACCATGTAAGTTCTTGGACGTCAGTTCCGCAGCGGTTGCATTCTGCCGGTAAGCACGCGCGGCGTCGAACCTCGTTGACCATGGCTGCTTCAGGCCCACTACCAGTCAGAGCTATCCGGTGGCCCGTTGATTGAAGATGTAAAACAACTTTGACCCAGCGATTGATTGGCCACAATCGTGAGGGGCTACCCGCCCCTATATGGACAACCGTGAAACCCTGGTGGCTGAGAGGCACGGCCAGTGTTGTATATAGGTCATCGTCGCACGGTTCAACGCATATTGTCTTAAGCAGACGCCGCCAACGGGTTAGGATGTGTTCAGTAAAATTTAGCTCAGGGGAATTCTCCGTCGCAGCTATTCCATCGTAGCGGTAGCTAACAAAAACGCGCGGCATTAGAGTGTTGATTAGCGGCACCAACTCAGATCCTGGGGTACGCAGCGAAACGAGGACATCAGCTGATCGAATATTCGTCAATACGTTGGCAAGAAGCGCAGCATCGATCTGCTGGTGGCATGTGGGATCTCCCCCATTATCGCAACCAGATTGTTGGCTGGGAATTTCAGACACAAGTTGATCAGCTGTACCAAAGAACTCAGCCAGTGGAACCAGCCAGGACGGGCATGTGACCACCAGCCGGTGCCGCGGGAAGCTTCTACGTAGGCCATGCAGGGAGGGTTGTGCCGTTACCAGATCCCCAAGTCCATGATGGCGTAACACAAGTAGTGTTGGTTTTGTTGAACCACCCATAATCGTATGTCGTTTTAAAGGTCGACTTAGACAGATCTCCACATTTCTGCACGGTCGTGCCATCCACTGTCATCGCATAGCATGATTGATCAAGCTTGCAACCTGTTCCGCTCCTCTAGTCCCGAGACCCGTCAGCGATTGGTCCAGAACACCTTTTTCTGGTACAGCATATAGCCCAGCCTGGATCATCTCAGAAATCTCTGTCTTTGCCTGTACTGATGTTGCCGCGTCGCTTATCGATCGATATATATAGTTAAGCACGGCATCTTCACCATTGGAGCGTAGTTGCTCAATCCGTTCAGGATCTATAATGCTAGTAGGCCACGCCATCAATGGCGCATCAGGCGATGAAAATAATTGCATGTTGAAGTATTGACTAAGATTTTGTGGCGGAAGCAACATGGTTGGCAGCCCTATTGTTAAAGCCTGAAGGATAGTTGTGCTGCCCGGAGATGTTATTAGTAAATCCGCTCTTATTAATAACACCTCGAAGTCATAAGGGGAATGACGGCCAATGGCCGGGCAATCTGGTAACAGATTGTTAAGTTGCCGGCAAATATTTTCCGGAAGATTTCCGCAAACCGCATAAACTGCATAATTCAAATCTTTCAAAATATTAACAAGAGGTATTAAGACCAAGTCAATATAGTCTTCAATAGTGTTACCCGCAAGATGGGAATGAAGGCCACCGAGATTGATGACCACACCATTTCCGCCCCTGTGATCAGTTAGATTTGGAACGATGGGATCTATCCAATGGATCTCGTGCCAATCCCGTATCGGGTCAGACACTTGCATTCGGTGAAAGGGAAATTTCTGCGCACAATAATGGGCAATTTTGTGGCGTATGGGGACCTCTTCTTCTGTTGCCCATAAATAAGGCAAACTGTCAACATATATGACAGAGATTCCAAAATCTGCAACCCGGTTGGCAGCATTCGGATCATTTATCACCAAGGCAACATTCGATTTCTTATACGGCCGGTCCACAAACCTATGACGGGAACTCAATAGCTCGGTAACAGTAGCATTTATATCCGCACAGCCATAAAGGACGATATCAGTCGTAGGGAGCTTGTCCAAGATAAGGCGGAATTTCCCCAGACTTCCCCATCCGAAGTCACAAACCGAGGCAAGCAATGTTTGCCTGTTGCTATTTGTCATGTTTGCACCTTACTTCTTGGGAGGAGCTGGAGAACAGAAATGACGCCATACTTTTAATAGAGCAGCACCGGATACCCGTGCTTCGTCTTCAGGCAGATATGGGCCTGTTTCTATTTCGAACAGCTGCGGGTATATCACAGCTACTGTTGGGCATCCATCAGCACCACGGTAAGCACCTTTCTCCTTTAAATATTCTGCCAACCACGGTATGCTATAAAGTGGACGATGTGGGATACGACAACTGATATTCTCGGTAGAAATAGCGTCTACGATCTTCTGCCGCTCTGAGGTGAAATGAGTTGGTAGCAACACAGGACATTTAAAAAAAACACTTTTGCCCCATGTCGGTTCTTGGACAACATCCAGCTCAGTGTCCCGCAATAGTTCTCTATAGTATGATCCCGCTTTGCTCCTAGCTTGGATTTCAAGATCAAGACGGCTTAGTCCGTCCAGGGCTATAATAGCCTGGAATTCGGCCATTCGATAGTTGTATCCTATCGAAAAGTAGTCATCCCAACCTGGACCTTTTCCATAATTTGACAACCTGCGGATGTGCTCATAGCTATCCTTGTTACTGCACAGAACTATGCCACCTTCTCCGCAGGCTATATGTTTTCGTACGGAAAAGGCGAAAGTGGCATAATCGCCGAAATTACCGACTTTGCGGCCATGTGCTGGCGCACCCAATGCCTGTGCGCAATCTTCTATCAATGCAAGCCCATGTCGGTCGCACAACTCCCTGAGCGCTGCTACATTAGTGGGATATCCCCAGAAATGCACCACAAGGATAGCCTTTGTGCGACTACTGATCAGGCTCTCAGCCTTCGCGATGTCCATGGTCAAGGTTTTAGGCTCTGCATCGCAAATCACTGGAATGCCGCCATTTTGCACAACTGCCGTTGCAGCTGCGACAAAGCATAAGGCCGGTACTATTACCTCGTCTCCGGGACCAACATTGGCTGCTGTAACAGCCAAGTGCAAAGCACTGGTGCCTGAATTAACAGCAATAGCATAATACTCGGGACCGTGAAACTTGGCAAATTCCTCCTCAAATTGCCGTGCCCATGGGCCGTTGTGGTAATTCGATAATTGGCCGCAATCGAGAAGTGCATTCACCCTGTCACGCGCATGATCGGAGATCAGAACCCCTGTTTCGATAGGCTGAGGTCGAGTGGGCGAGCCCCCAAATATCGCTAAATCATTAGTGCTACTTATCTTTTGATCATTCATATCATTACAATTCCTCTTTCTAATTACGGGTGTTAGAACTGCCAAAGGTCGACATTTCCTGTCAGGGCGACTTGATCACTATAACCTGCGGCTGTGGTAGAGCAACTACGGCACCGTTTATAGCCTTCCAAACGAAACTGGTTTACATGATCATGGAATTCAGTGACATCAAGGGTCCAACCGTCTTTAGTGCGCATCCTAACACCACCACCGGATTCTTCTGCGTTACGATGTGGCAGCAAACTGCAACCGAAGCCTAATCCAGCCTTGGCATCTAAATAGAGAGCATCTCCCACTAAATGGCATTGCGGTGGACTGGGACGAGGGGAGATTCCAAATTTAAAATATAAATCCTGCTCCAGCAATGTATCACCGTAGAATCGCTTGCCCATAGGTACCAGCATTGATCCATTATTAGCCTCATAAATTGGTTCACAGACTGAAAGGACATGATCACGATCAGGGTATGTAACCCGCTGCTCAAGCTTAATAGCTGAAAGCTCCCACTGCTGGACTCCAAGCTTGCTCAACCTTTTTTGCAATCGCGGCATTTCCGTATAATTATGGGGACCCACCACTGTGTTTACGCGAGTCAACACCCCTTTATTCAGCGCCGATTCTATTCCAACCATGCATTTGCCAAAAATCCCCGGAACATTGCGATATGAATCGTGCGTGTCAGCAGATGCTCCATCAATACTGACAATAACCTGTGCTAACCCGACCTCTGATAATTGGCCAATCAGTTTTGGAAGCAAATAACCATTAGTAATTAATGACATTTTCATGTTATCCGCTGCGCCAAGAGAGATGAGTCTCGTAACATCATTGTGTAAAAGTGGTTCACCACCTGTAAAGCGTACAACCTCGACTCCCATCGCATGGGCTTGTGATAGGATAATTTTAAACTCTCCAATCGTAATACGATATGAATCACGTGATTGACGATAGCCACACATGAAGCAACCAGCGTTGCATGCTTCAAGAATTCGGATAAAAAGATAACGTTTTCTGGCTGTTAACTTTTTCATTTTTTTATTTTAATCGAAAAATTTCTGACATTGCTATCGATGCGGCTACAGCTGCATTGAGGCTCTCCACCCCTTTTATTCCCCCTGGAATACGAACTAACTCATCACAATTTATCCGAGTTTTCCTCCGTAAACCCTGGCCCTCTGCTCCCACAACAAATACTGTTTTCTCTGCAAATTCAGTCTCTGCTAATGTTTTTTGACCTCGCTCATCCAAACCATAAGCCCAAAAGCCCATTGATTTTAATTCATTAAGCGTTCGTGATAGATTGATTACAGTAAACACTTTGACAAATTCAGCGCCTCCCACGGCGTATCGTACTACGGTTTGGCTTAAATCAGCAGCGCGGTTACGCGTAGTGATAATCCCGTCCACACCGAAAAATGCGGCACTTCTAATAATGGTGGCAAAATTCTGAGGATTTGAGATTTGATCTACTGCAAATATGCAACGACCGGTTTTCAGAAGGTCTAGATCTTTCTCGTTATAAGTCGGGCGTGGTTTAACGAGAATGAGAATTCCCTGATGTTTATCATGCTCTTCAAATTCCCCCAATCTGCGGAATTCTGGCCAGGAAAGAAATTCATAGTTGATCCCGTTGCGGCGGGCGAGGTCAATGAATTCCTTATGGTATTCTATTTTACCGGCAATAACCATACGACGAATATCATCTGGGCGAGTTAAAAAAACGGCCCTTACTGAATGCTTTCCAAAAATTTTTTCCATTTTGCTTTATGATTAAGATAAATTGTGTATATGTAAAATGATACTATCTAATTAATTATCTATTGATAATTAACCTTTTCCACTGCCCCATAGATGAAACGACGAAGATACCGAAAAATATATAATCAGCTCGCGCCAATATTTTTTCATAACTGGAGCTAACCAAAACTGAGCTGGCCTATTCTTTAACACGGGTTATATACTCCCCTGAACGTGTATCTATTTGAATTTTATTTCCTTTTTCAACAAAGGGAGGTACCTGAAGCTTATATCCAGTTTCCACAGTAACCAATTTTGAATCCGTGCTGGAGGTATCACCTTTAATCCACGGATCAGCTAATATCACCTCCAAGTTGACAAAATTAGGGAGGCTTATGTCAATAGGTCGGTTATCAAATAGAAGGACCTGTACTTCCATATTGTCAACCAAATAATTCACATGCTCTCCAAGTTGATCATTTGTAAGAAAGACTTGGTCATAAGATTTATTATCCATGAAGTAATATTCGCCGTTCTGTTCATATAGGTACTGCATTGAACGTTCTTCGAGATCAGGTTTTTCAAACTTATCATTTGAACGGAAGGTTTCGTTATACTGATTCCCATTTATCATATTGCGCATCTTGCAGCGATACAGGGCTTGTCCCTTGCCTGGTTTATAGAATTCAAAGTCGGTAATAATGTATGGCTCTCCATTAATCAGGATCTTCAATCCCTTTCTGAGGTCCGAATGTGTATACATTTCAAATCCTTCCTTATTTTTCTAACTAATTGACTATTTGCTCAATGATCTAACTTGGCAAAATTAACACAATATCCATACCACACTATAATAACAGGTTAATAATGGACTAAAAAGCTCTTAAATTTTGGCAAATATCTGTACTGGTGTTCCCCATTTTTACCCTCTTGGTTAAGATCTGAAATATTCTTTGCGCAGATGTAAATATTAAAAATAAGTTTGAGTGTCAACACTCCATCACAAAAGCATTGTAATTTCAATCGATTGAATGGCTATATTTTCACAGATCTTAATGCCTCACGAAAATTTTCAATTATCTGAGTCCTGTATTTTTCCATGACCGGGTGAAGGAACGGCCGTGGCGGGATGATGATGGTCGCACCGTTCGGGTGTTTGATCGTGGCCCCGTATTCCATGACAGCCCCGATGTTAACCATATCCTCACCGTCCCTATTGACCGTGCCGCGTAGAAGCCCAACGAATGCCCTTTCAGCCATGATCTTCTGGGTGATGGCATGGATGAGAAAGCCGGTATCGATTAGGGCCTTGCTGGAACCCTTGCGTGCGATGGTGCTCTCGGCAAGCTTCACAAAGGCTTGGCCGCCGGGAGATTGTGAACGGATGCCGCGTTGGATTTCTCGAACGAGAAACAGAGCGTTGCGGATGGTCGCCTGGCGCAGGGCATTGGCCAGACGAGGCGCCAGGCCAGCGCTCAACATAGCGCGGGCCTTGTCCCAGTCACCGGTGCGCTTAACGCCCATGGAGTTTGACCAACTGGAGGATCTTGTGGGTAACGGCCCCGAAAAAGTGGGCCGCTTCGACACTTTGAATTTTATAAGTGCCGCTGTCTGTTACCAGCCTGTCTTCTCCCAAGACGTCGGCATCAGGCAGCGCATCGGCCACCGCATCGATCTTTCCCGAGAGTTCTTCAGGTGGGGTTTCATCCAATTCCAACGGGATTTCGGCTATATCGCTGTAGGTAGCGTCATCGGAGCCATACAGCCGCTCGCCGGGTACCATGCGCTGAACCACGGCCGTCTGACCTGAAGCAAGAATCAGCCACGCCAAGTCAGCCACGGCTTGGGTTTTTTCTCGCTCGGTCAGCAACATCGGCGACGTTTTCCCTGCCCATAGATCAACGGGGACAAATTACTGGGGGTAATTATATAGGACTCTTCATCGATTTGAGTTTCCGGCCGCAATTCGCCCAGCTGCTCACGATAGTCAGCCAGCAGGTCGGCTTCCAGTTTGGCCCAATGGCCGGGTTGGCTGGTCTTGTCCACGCGTTTGTCGCCACTGGAAAATGAAAACGCGTTGGCGCTGGCAGCGCGCATCACCTGGCAGGCATGAACCTGGGATAGGATAATCATCAGTTCGCGCACGGCATCCTCAGGTGTCGGCAGGATCCTGCTGTTGCTACGGATAACAAAGTCAATCTGCAGGTCTTTCCCTACGCGGAAAACGGCCTTGCGGGCGCATCTTTCCAGAGTCAGATCCTCGAAAAGTGCTGCACCTGAATCCGATAGGTCCAGGCGTAGGTCGGCGATCAAATCAGTGAGCAGCACCTTGTAGATCCTCCAGGCGGTTTTTGAGCGCGTCGATCACCGTCCGGCGCTTTTCGGTCTCCAATTGGCCTTTGAGCATATCCGGGTCGGCCTCGGCGTTGACCCGTGAGATGGCCTCCGTCGCTGAAAGCTTGCTCAGGTCCACTGCACTGGATTCCGTGTCAGGGTCCTTGACGTTTTTTTGATCCGCAGGTTCATTGGGGTCGACGGAAGTCAGGTATCCTTTTTTCAAGGCCGATTCGATCTGCTGGGTGGCCCTTTCTATATCAACCGCTTGGCCGGGTTTTAATTTGAGGCCGGCATCAGGTATGACCAGGATGCCGGGCCGGATGTTTTTGATGGTAAGCATGAGCGATCTCTCCTTATATATTACGGTACCAATTTTACCTTGGCCAGGATGTCCGGCCGGGTGATCCCCTGGCCGATTTCCGACCAGACCAGCCAGCCGGTCTTGAAACGGGTCTTCTGGTCGATGGATTCGGTTTTCAGGTTTTCACGCACCGGCAGCTTGCCGACCTCCTCATCGGGTACGATAATGATCTCATCCATGGGCATTGCGGCCGTGAGCAGAATCCCTCCAGTGCCGTAGTTCTTGATGACCCCTTTCTGGCGCAGTTCAAGCTTTGTCTGGGGGTCCAGGTTCCAATTACGCAGGTCGTTGAATCGCCGACCGCGCATGACGATGTATTTCACTGAAAGCTCCAGGTCCTCGATGATGGAGATGGCCTCGTTGAGGGCTTCCTCGGTGACTTTGTCACCAGTCACTTCCACGGTGTTGATGACCGGAATGGCCGAGGAGATCACCGTAACGGTGCGCCGGTCCATCTCTTTGCGGATAGCGCCGGCAGCTCCGGTCTGGATGTCCATCAGGGTGCCGATGTTGCCGTGCTTAAGCACGGAGATGTCCACCATAGGGTTGGAGTGGATGCGGTTGGTTGGAAACTCGACTTCATCCTTGCCCACTTCCTGCTCTTGGGCTTCGCCCTCTTTGCTGATCCAGTGGGCTTTGACGGTCGGCTTTTTCTGGTAAACCGGTCGCTCGCCCTTGGGCAGGGTATGCCGGGTGAGCAGCAGCGAGGAGATCTCTTTTCTTTTGATCTCCTGTTCGATGGGTGCCGCAATGGCCGCAGCCAGCGCGCGCATACCTTCGGGCGACTCGAGCGCCTCGCTCATCAGCCGCGCCATGGTTTCCATGTATTCCTGGGAATGGATATTGATCGGGTTGGTTTTCATGTGCATGGGCTCCTTGGGTTAGATGAGAAGGCGGAACTTGAGGATGCCGCCTGAAACTGAAACGGCCTGGGCGATGACCTGGTCATTAGATCCGCCACCGTTGGTCAGGCGTCCGTTGGCCGAGACTACCAGGTCGTCACCGGCACTGATTGTGCCTTCGAAAACGTCGGTTTCATAGACACCGCCGTCGCAGTAAATACCGGGCATCTCGCCGGAGGCGTAATTCGTGATCAGGATGCCGAACGAGCGCAGGCCGGGATCGGTGTTAACGGTGAACAAGTCGTCGCCGGCCACCCGGACCACCTGGCCAAGCTGCCCGTCGCCCTGGATGTGACCGTCACCGTAGGCCAGACCCCGGTGACACGGATTGATGAATGCCATGTTGTTTCCTCCTTATGCGTCGAGTTGCAGGGTTTCGTTAGATTCTTCGCCCACACGGTTGCGGTAGGCCGCCATGAAGCCACTGCGCAGCCGGTCCTCCAGTGAGAGCTTGCGGTCGTCAACGTCACGGGGGCGGACCGAATGCGGAACGCGGAATGTGGAATGCGGATTATTTAAATCGGCTTTCTGCGCCATGGCATCGGCATCGGCGGGTTTGCCCTCGTCCTTGGGTTTGTCCGGTTCTTTCTTTGTTCCGCGTTCCGCATTCCGCATTCCGAGTTCGAAGGCGGCTTCGGTGGCAGCAAAGGCCTCGTCGGTCATTTCGGACAGGCGCTTGAGCTCGCTTTCACGTTCCTCGTCGCTGCCGAAGGCAAGGCCCTTTTTCTCCAGTTTGGTCAAAAGCTTTTTAGCCCGGGAACGGCAGGCTGCAGCCTTCTGCTCAGTCTCTAGCTCGTCAATGCGCTTTTGCAGTTGGGCCACCTGGGCCTTGAGCTGGCGGTTTTCCTTTTCAAGTTCGGTTACGCGCGCTGCCGGATCGCCGTCTTGGGATTCCGGCTTTTTCTTGGCTGCATCCGTGTCGGACTTAGACGGATCATCGTTGGTCTTGGTTTTGTCTTCCATTACGGAATCTCCTTTTGCTTGGGATTGAATCGAATCTTCCACTGAGGCCACCTGCAGGATACGGGCGTTTTCGTCTGCCCCTTTGCGGTCGAGCAGACCGAGCCCGGTAAAGGTGACGCCGTGCAGAATTTCATAGACAGGCCGGCCGTTATATTCCCGGCCCTTGAACTTGCGAAGATGCGGGCAGTAATCGGCTTTGTTGGTAAAGCGCTTCTGGCAAATCGAGCACTCGCCCTCCTGGTAGTCGCACTCCATGGAGACCTGAGAGATGATCCCGCGCTTCATGAGCTTGTAGGCCAGCCGGGCCGCAGGAGTGTCGTTGACGTAAAGCTCGCCCACGCATTCCACCCGTCCGCCGCTGTCATCTTCCAGGTAGTCGGCGGCCACCACGCCGCCCACGATGTCGTTGAATTCCTGGGAGTGCTGCAGGTCGATCTTCTTGTTGACCGCTGTCATGTGGCGACCGGAGAGTTCCTCTACGGTGAAGTGGTCGCCGTTTTTGTTGGTGCCGGTCCGGCACAGGATGAAGCTGAACTGAGGATCACCTGCCGTGCCAACGTCCATGGCGTCGGTGGTCAATTTTCCGGGATCATCGATGCGGATCTCCACCGGGATGCTGGTATGAAAATTGGCGGCCGCGGCCAGAGGCACCGGCTTAATATCGGCATGCTCATCAGCCTTGGACTTGGAGGCCGGTGTGCAGATGAAAAGACGCTCCTTGGCGTTGGAAGCTTCGCCGTGCCGGGAGGTGATGGCGTAATGATGATCCTTGGACTGCATACGGCTTTGCTTGCCCAAAGATCCGATGATTTTGCGCATCTGTTGCTCATCGGGGTAGGCATGGTCGCGATAGGAAATCATCCAGTGCGGGATATGTTGCGCGTTGCCCAGAAAGGTTTTGAAAAACTCGCCGGCGTTGGCCTTGGTGACGGTCTGATGATCGGTTTCGTAGTACTTGACCTTGGTGTCCTTCTTGATCGTCAGTCCGTCCCAATAGGTCATCAGCCCTTCCACGAAGTGGTAGGCCCGCTCGTAATTGGTGGTGGAAAATTCGGTGGCATAGGGCGGATCGAAATAGGCCAGATCCGCTTTCACCTTGGGCAAAAGCTCATTGATGTCCTGGCGATGCGCCTTGTTCTCCTTGCCGTTGTCAAATACCAGGGCGTTGATGCGTACCAGGTTGTCCTTGAAGCGCTTTTTGAAATCCTCCGGCGAGTCCTGGCGCTTGCCGTAGTCCGTAGAAGAAGAAAAATGGCCGAACCCGCCCTTGCCGCTCATGCAGGTCTTGCCCAGAGCGAACAGAGCGATATCCTTTTTGAGGCCCGATAGTTTGTTACAGTTAGCGCGCAGGGTGTCGATCAAGGCATGGACGCCCTTGGCGAAAAAGATGCCCTTGAAATTATCCTGCACAAAGGTTCCCGCTTTGGCATTGTCGGCCAAAAGCGCTTCGATCTCCTCGTCGCTGACTCGGGTCGAGTTGTTCTCGATAATCGCCCGGGCGGCGTGGTGGCAGTAGTGCAGCCGGTCGTTGGCAATCACCTTTAACCCCTTGGCCTTGTACATGTAGGCCACAACGGCTGAGCCCGAAAAGGCGTCGACAACGGTGCCGACGCCCTCATGGGTATGCTTCCAGATCCAGTCGACCAACTTCTGCTTGCTGCCGATGTAGTTGGTGATGTACTTGGGGCGTTTTTCTGGAGGGGTCTCTTCAGGAGCCTTCTGTTCGGCCGCCTCGCTCCCGAGATCCTCGGAATCGAAGGACAGGGCCGCATCTGCCTCCAGTAAAAACGCCAGCCGGTCAAGGTCAGTGGCAAACAGTTCCATCAATGTCTCCGGTAAGGTTACTGTGCCCGCCAAAACAGGGAGACGGGCTTTGGACGATTACTTACCGGGGTGGTCGGCAATGTGTCGGAAAAGGTCTCAGATTTTCTTCAGCCGATCAGGTTCTACGATCGGCAGTACGCAACAGCGGCAGAAAGGATGAGCCGGAAGTTGGGGAAATTTATCTATGGAATACTTCTTTCCGTCCAATGGTCCGCACACCGGACAGGTCCGCTCGTCGGCCATGGTCATCCACTCCAGTTTTTCGATACCGACTTGCTGGTGGAATTTGAGCCGGCCCATGTTGTGAGCGCGCAGCACCTCGGTGCGGGCGATCATCTCCATGCGATACTGGGCCTTACTGAACACCCGGGTGCCGGCATGGCGGAACGAGTCCTTGTAGATCACCACGTGGCCCAAATCGCGGACGATGTCGTCGGTTCCCTTGCCCTGGACGATACCCTGCATGATGACCCGCTTGATGCCGTCGGAAAGTTCCCGCTG
>JABDRH010000165.1 GCA_013041835.1 Desulfatitalea sp.
CATCATGATTCCCATCCTCGTTTATATCGGCATCAAGTTCATGGCCCGGTCGCCGGTGACCCTGCGAACCATGCTGTCGCGGGAAAGCGGCGTAACCTCCCAGCCCGAGGCCTTGAGCGATTATTTGGGATGTATGGGACGGGCAGCCACGGATTTGAGGCCGTCCGGCGTGGCGGTAATAGATAAAACTCGCGTGGACGTTGTCACCCGTGGCGAGTACATCCAGAAAAACACGCAGATTGAGGTGATCGCCGTGCGCGGCAATGCCATCATTGTCAGAACAAAGGAAGCAAACGCTTAAACAAGGAGCAACGCATGGAAATTAGTATGATTCTTCTTATTGTTATTATCATTGCAGCCATTGTGCTGTTTTTCTTCATCAGTTCCGCGATTTCCCTGTGGGTCCAAGCCTTGGTCTCCGGCGCGCACACCGGTCTGTTCAACATCGTCTTCATGCGTTTCCGAAAAGTGCCGCCCAAGCTCATCGTCACCTCCAAAATCATGGCGGTCAAAGCCGGGCTCGACTTCTCCACCGATGCCCTGGAATCCCACTTTCTGGCCGGCGGAAACGTGTCGCGCGTGGTTCAGGCCCTGATCGCGGCGGACAAAGCAAATATGGAGCTCGAGTTCAACCGCGCGGCGGCCATCGACCTGGCCGGCCGCGACGTGCTTGAAGCCGTGCAGATGAGCGTCAATCCCAAGGTGATCGAAACGCCCCTGGTGGCGGCCATGGCCAAGGACGGCATCCAGCTCAAGGCCGTCTCACGCGTGACGGTGCGCGCGAACATCGACCGCCTGGTGGGCGGCGCGGGTGAAGAAACCATTCTGGCGCGCGTCGGTGAAGGCATTGTCACCACCATCGGTTCGGCCGACACCCATAAAATGGTGCTGGAAAATCCGGACATGATCTCCAAGCGGGTCCTGGACAAAGGCCTGGATGCCGGCACGGCCTATGAAATTCTTTCCATCGACATCGCCGATGTGGATGTGGGCAAGAATATCGGCGCGGAGCTGGAGACCGACCGGGCCGAGGCCGACAAGAAGATCGCCCAGGCCAAGGCGGAAGAGCGTCGCGCCATGGCCTTTGCCGTGGAGCAGGAGATGAAAGCACGGGTGGAAGAAATGCGCGCCAAGGTGGTGGAAGCCGAGGCCAAAGTGCCGCTGGCCATCGCCATGGCCTTTAGAGAAGGCAATCTGGGCATCATGGATTACTATCGCATGAAAAATATCATGGCCGATACCCAGATGAGAGATAAAATCGGGACTCCGGACAGAAAGCCCGAATAGGAGCGGCGCATATGGAAGATCTCATTCCGATCATCTTCTTCATCATCATATCGGTGATATCCGTCCTGAGCAAAGTGGCGTCCAAAAAAAAGAAGAAAGGCGATGACCGCGCCCCTGCCAGGGGCCTCCTGGCAGGCAAGCTCAATGCTTTTTTCTCCGATATCCAACGCAAACTCGATGAGCAGGCCAAACAAGGAGATACCGGCGCCATGGAGTGGCGCCGGTTGATGGAAGACTCCGTCGAAAGCATTTCACGAGAAGACAGCCAGGAAGATTCGCTCGAAGGCATCGTTTTGCAGGCGGATGATCCGGCTTTGCAGCCGCCGCCAACGCCGCTTGTCCCTCACCGGGAGAAACGCCGGCCAACGCCGCCGACGCCACCGGCGGCGGCAAAACCCCAGCGGTCGGAGATGCCCGCGCTCGCCTTCGACCGCGGGGATTTGCAGCGGGCGATTATCTTTTCGGAGATCATCGGTCCACCGCTGGCCCTCAGGGCGCCGGATGATGATACCCGGTAATTCCGGCCGTCAATCCAATGCCCTTGAACAGCCCTTTGACCTGATCCCATGCCAGAGCCCATGGACACCATCCATCCGGTGATCATGCCGGTGTCCGTACCGGATCAGCGCCTGGTCCGCCGCGCCAAGGTCCAAGCCCTGCGCCGGCAGGCCCGCGCGGCTTTGGCTCTCTCCGCCCGGTTCAGCGGCCTTGCGCTGGGCAAGTTGGAAAAAGCCGACACCGGCGCCCCGCTGCCCAGCGCCGGCACTTTCTGGGCCTTGAGCCATAAAAGCACCATGGTCGCCGCCGTGGCGGCCCGCCACCCCATCGGTATCGATATCGAGCGCATTCAGTCCATATCACCGGCCATGGAAAAACGCCTGGCCGGTGACGCCGAATGGCAGCTTGCCCCGACAAAGGACCTGCCCCTGTTCTTTCGCTACTGGACCGCCAAGGAGGCTGTGCTAAAAGCAGTAGGCGTCGGCTTGACCGGCCTGTCCCGTTGCCGCGTACAGCACATCCTCGACGCCAACCATTTGATCCTATCCTACGACGACCAACCCTTTCGCGTAACCCACCACTGGGTTTCGCAAACCCATCTGGTTGCGATAACTTCCGGCGACGCGGCCATTGCGTGGCATTTTATTGAAAACTGAGATGGCGCATTTATTGAATGGACCCCGTCCTTTGGCTATCCTTTTTGGAAATGCGACAACTATCTTGAAAAATAGCGTGCCAGGTTTCAGCATAACTGGCACTGTCGTGAAGGGTATAGCTGTAAACTTCTTAACGCAATCTATAAGAAGTGAACATGCCTTGGATGCATTGCAACTCCAAATCATATAATTGTATATGTAGTCATATCTGGATGTTGTAGATAGTGTTGAGTTGTTGAATCCGCTATCAATAGTAAAAACATGATTTTTTTCGTCAACGAAAACAGAGAAAGTAAAAGCGCTGTCTTTAAGGGATTCTCTTGATGTATTGAAAAGCCAAAACCAGGGGTTTGAGCTATTTTCTATGGCCAATTCATTAACCTGAACCGGATAAGCTGCTTCTAATAGAAATTGGTTGAATAGCTTGCAGATCTTGATCCGCCCTTTCTTGCCAGCGCTTATGAGTCTCAACATCTGCCCAGCCTCCGCTGTTATCTGCGAAAACGATCGTACAAGAAAATAAAATGAATACGATTGTTCAACTCGAACCTCCTATGGCTTGCCGATAATAACCATAAAGCTCATCTTCCCTCTTCTCTCCGAACATCAGCAATGTTCATGCCATCTTTATAAATGCTCATAATTCGGTAATATTGGAACGTAGAATGGCAAACAAGCCCACTGATTAGCGGACAGATGGGTGTCTTATTTTGTGAACTTCCGGCAAGCGTGCGCGAATCGCGCTGAGAATTAAGGTATCATCGGTTGTCCCAAAAACAAAGGAGGCCAACCGATGAATGACGATCTTCAAGCTGCTTGCATCATCACTGACCGCCTTGAGCAGGTACAGCTTTGGCCATCTTTTTTACGCAACAGTGGGGTCAATGGGTTGCACAAACCCATCGGGTTGCGGTATCTTCCGGCGAAGTGACCGTTGAGTGGCATTTGATTCGGGATTGAGTTGCCGCATTCATTGAATTGGAGAAAGGAAAGCGCATGCATATCACTTTTCACGGCGCCGTGAGAGAAGTCACCGGTTCCATGCATCTGATCGGAACGGATACGGACCATGTCCTGCTGGATTGCGGGCTGCACCAGGGCCGCCGCAAAGAGGCGGCCGAGAAGAACCGGGTATTGCCTTTTAACGCCGCCATGGTGGACAACATGGTGCTTTCCCACGCCCACATCGACCATTCGGGCCGCATCCCGCTGCTGGTGAAAAAAGGATTCAACGGGCGGGTGTTGTGCACGCGGGGCACGGCCGACGCATGCGGCTACCTGCTGCCCGACTCGGCCAAGATCCAGGAGCAGGATGCCCAGTACCTCAACTACAAAACCGTGCGCGGGGCGCTCTCCCACGGCCCGAGCTTCAACGGCCGGCCCATCGGCAAGCGCAAGTATGAAGCGCTGAAAAAGATGCTCAAAAAAGACCGCCATCGCATCGACGACGACATGGTGGCCCAATTCATGGCCAAATACCGCCTAGAGCGCGTTGAGCCCCTGTATACCATGACCGATGCCGAACTGGCCCTGGGGCAGATGGACGGCGTACCTTACCGCAGCACCAGCACCATCGGCCGAGACCTGACCTGCACGTTTTACGAAGCCGGCCACATCCTGGGTTCGGCCATCAGCATCATCCGCCACAACGCCAATGGCCACGCCAAGACCGTCGCCTATACCGGGGATTTAGGCCGCTTTGACAAACCGATCCTGCGTGATCCGTGTTTTGCCTTCGAAGAGCGGGACCGCCACATCGATCTCATGATCATGGAGAGCACCTACGGCGACCGGGACCACGAACCGGTGGTGGATCTAAAGCCCAGACTCCGGCAAGCGCTGACGGAAACCTTCGAGCGGGGCGGATGCGTTTTGATCCCTTCATTCGCCTACGGCCGCACCCAGGAACTGCTCTACGTAATCCATGAGCTTTATGCCGAAGGCGCCGTCAAGCCCCGGCCGGTTTACGTGGACAGCCCACTGGCCACCAACATCACCAAAGTCTTTGGCGAACATCCCGAGGTGTACGACCAGGAGACCCACGCCACTTTTTTGCGCAACGGCCTCAATCCCTTCGATTTCAAACAAGTGCGCTTCACCCAATCGGTGGAGGAGTCCATGGCCCTGATGCGCGACAACACCCCGCACATCGTCATCTCTGCATCGGGCATGTGCGAGGCCGGGCGCATCCTGCACCACCTGCGCTACAAAATCCACAATCCCAAGAACCGGATTCTCATCGTGGGCTTCATGGCCCAACACACCCTGGGCCGCCGCATCCAGGAACTGGGCGAGGCCTACGCGGCCAAAGGCCGCAGTGGCGATGCGCCGTTGGTAAAAATATTTAACAAGGAGTACCCGCTTAAGGCCGAGGTAGAAAAAATCGGCGGCTTTTCCGCCCATGCCGACCGCAACGAAATGCTGCGTTTTCTGAAAAAATCCAATCTGGAAGTCAAGCGCATCGCCGTGGTGCACGGCGAAGAAGATCAGAGCACCGCCTTCGCCCAACTGCTTCGCGACAACGGCTTCGACGCCCGGGCGCCCATGGTGGGGCAGACATTTGTCGTTTAAGAATATGTTATCTTTTCTTCAGCCCGCCGGTTCCGCCTGAGGGACCTGATCATGGCTGCCGGGTCGGCAGCCCCCAAGTGGTTGAACACGCATTGATCAATCCTGTTTACCGTACGTTTTACACGGACCGGTCCCTGTCCTGCTGACGCCATGGGCGCCAAAAGTGCTCGAATGGGATTGCAATCTCTGTTTATTGGCAACTGAGGAAAGGAGCTCCAATGAAATCTGTAAGAAACATTTTTTCAACTGTCATCGCGATGATGTTGCTGGCCATGCCCGCCGAACAGGCCCCGGCCCAGGATTCCGCTAGCCTCGATGTATTGTCCATGATCCGGCGCAACTGCGCACCCAACGGCTTCGAGGGTTGCCCCGAGCTTTACGTGGTGTACCATCCCGATGTATTGACCGGTTCCAACCCGGAAACCACCTTTGCCTGTTCCCACGGCTTTCCCTGGCCCGATGACAGTCGCATTCCCATGATCTTTTTCGGCAGCGGGGTGCGCAAGGGGGCCCGGCCTGCCGGCAGCCCCTCGCTTGAGGATATCACCCCCACCATAGCCCACGTGTTGGGGCAGTCGCCGCCTGAAACCATCGACGGCCGGGTGCTGAGCGAGGTCCTGCTGCCCCGTTGCCGCAACCATGGCGTGCGTCGCACCCGGGCGGCCATGGTGCTGACGCTGGATCAATGCCGGGCCGATTACTTCACCAATCCGCGTATCCGGCCGGCCCTGGCGTTTGCCCGAAAGGTGTTGATGCGCCGGGGAACCAGCTATGGCGATGCCCGGCTGAGCTATTCGGGTTCGCGCACCGCCGTGTCGCATGCCACCATCGGCACCGGCGCGACACCCGGAGTCCACGGCATCGTGGGCAACAACATCCGCGTGGACGGCCTTTTTCCCCTTGCCCTTAACGACAACCCGCGCCACAGCATGGAGATGTTCAACCTGCTGACGCCCACCCTGGCCGATGTGATGGACCTGGCTTTGGACAACCGGTCCGTGATCATCTCCATGAGCCCCTACGGCCGTGCGGCCCTGGGCATGGGCGGGCACGGAGCGGCCTTTGCCGGGGGCAGCGATCGGG
>JABDRH010000135.1 GCA_013041835.1 Desulfatitalea sp.
GTCCAAACCCTGTTCGCCGTCGGCCGCATGATCCACGGCAAATCCGGCCGCCTCCAGCCCCTTGATCACGAAGGAGGCAATCTTGACATCATCTTCGATAAGCAGCAAACGCATGGCGACCTTCCCGTTCGCATGAGGGTATCATGGGCAATGCCGGCATCAGCATCGGACATGGGCATCCCACTTGCCCGTATTCATAACTTACCTTCCCGTGCAACACAAGGGATGAAAGCGATGTCCCGCCTCGATGTTGTTGCTTGACAAAGCCCGTGGCGCCTGAGAAAAGTGACACTGTTTCTAACACAACATTTTCGGCGTCACACGAGGGAGGGCATATGGGCTTGCAGGTGCAAATGAAAAAAGATTTGGCGGCGGCCATGAAGGAGAAGGACGAAGAGAAGAAAAGTATCCTGCGGGTCATCATGGGAGAATTCGGCCGCATGGATAAAAAAGAAATCTCCGACAACGACGTGATCCAGATCGTTAAAAAGCTGGTCAAATCCGAAAAAGAGGTCTTGGCGCAAAGCGGCGGCGGAAAATCGAACCGGTTCATCGAGGTGGCCGAAGGCTACCTGCCCAGGATGGCCACCGAAGCCGAGATCGCCGAATGGATCGCCGTCAATATCGATTTTTCCCAATTCAACAACAAGATGCAGGCCATGAAGCCTATCATGGCCCATTTCGGCGCTTCGGTGGACGGCAATTTGGTCAAAAAGGTGCTGCAAGGGACGTAGGTCGTTTGCCTTGAATTCATCGTTTCCATACTGAAATTGGTTTCACGGTGTCGCGGTTTGACATCAGCATCCAATCATGCTAGATGGCAATCTTAAGCCGATCACGGTGCTCCCTGAAGGGGAGAGAATAGGGAAGCCGGTGCGACTCCGGCGCGGACCCGCCGCTGTGAGTGCCAGCGAAAGCCGCGACAGTGCCACTGAAACGCAGTCGAGCGCAACGAAGCGTTTTGGGAAGGCGCGGCCGGTAGGACAAGGCACGAGCCAGAAGACCTGCCGCTGATCGAATGCCCCGTCTTGGCGGAGATGGTAAATCCCCAGGCCTGATAGACATCGGCCCTGGGGTTTTTTCATTCAGGGCCTGAAGGCTCGGGCCAAAGTTCAGCATTTTGGCGTGAGCCCTTAAACAGACAGGAGCAAAGGATGAACAGTACCCAAGTCGAACGGGCGTTGGCCGGGGAGATCACGCCCCAGATAAAGCAGCTTGCCTGCAACGAAAACCTTACTCAAGAGCTGGTGCGTGAACGGGTGGCCCAAGGCCGGATTGTATTGTTGCACAACGCCGCGCATGCCGACGTTGTTGGAATCGGCAAGGGCCTGCGCACGAAGGTCAATGCCTCGATCGGCACCTCCACGGATATCGTCGATGTGCAGGATGAAGTATCCAAAGCACAGGCTGCCCAGGCCGCCGGCGCGGACACGCTCATGGAGTTGTCCGTGGGCGGCGACCTGGACCAAATCCGCCGGGAAGTGCTTCAGGCGGTCACCCTCCCTGTGGGCAATGTGCCGCTCTACCAGGCCTTCAGCGAGGCTGAACGGAAATACGGTGACCCGAATCGGTTGGATGAAGCCATGTTGTTCGATCTCATCGAGCGTCAGTGCGCCGACGGCATCAGTTTCATGGCCATCCACTGCGGTATCAACTTGTACACCATCGAGCGGCTGGAGCGCCAGGGATACCGCTATGGCGGATTGGTGAGCAAAGGGGGAGCCTCCATGGTGGCCTGGATGCGAACCCATGGCCGTGAAAATCCGCTCTACGAGAAATTCGACCAGGTGGTGGCGATCCTGAAGAAATACGACGTGGTGCTCTCTCTGGGCAACGGATTGCGCGCTGGCGCCATCGGCGACTCATTCGATCGGGCCATGATCCAGGAGCTGTTGATCAACTGCGAACTGGCGGAAGAGGGCCGCAAGATGGGATGCCAGATGCTGGTGGAGGGACCGGGCCATGTGCCCCTGGACGAAATCGAGGCCAACATCATTCTCCAGAAGCGCATGAGCAACGGCGCCCCATACTACATGCTCGGCCCGCTGCCCACCGATGTCGGGGCCGGCTACGACCATATCACCGCCGCCATTGGCGCCGCCCAGTCGGCGCGTTATGGCGCCGACCTGATCTGCTATATCACGCCGGCCGAGCATCTGGCGCTGCCCAATACCGCCGATGTCGTGGAGGGGGTGAAGGCGGCGCGCCTGGCCGCCCATATCGGGGATCTGTCCAAATATCCCGACCGGCCACGATCGCGGGACCTGGCCATGAGCAAGGCCCGGCGGGACCTGGACTGGCCGGGCCAGTTTCAGCACGCCTTGTTCGGCGACGACGCCCGGCGCATCCATGAAGAACGCAGTCCCCAATGCGATAGCGATGTCTGCACCATGTGCGGTGAATTCTGCGCCAACCGGGCTTCCAATGCGATCTTTGAACGAACGCTAAAAGGCAGCGCGAAAGCGTGAGTCGGCTGCCGGCCAATGGCGGGCCGACTGCCTTCAAACCTTTGATTAAATGCCCTTTTGGGTAATCGGCCTTCACTATCAATGATATAAACCTAGACCGTAAGGCATATTTGCCTTACGGTAGTTGATAGCACCAAAGGAGAGTCGCCATGACAACACTCACCATCACCGCCAATGGCCAGGTGACCTTACCTTCGATAAAAAAGCCGCCGACCAACTCCGGTTGCAGGGATTTGCCACTCACCGGCTGTCATTATAAATCCATGGTGTGATCTGCTTGTTGATGTCCATGATCAAATACATATCCCACGGAGCGCACGCTGCGAAAATAGATGGGGTGTTTGGGGTCCGGTTCAAAGTATTTGCGAAAGCGCACAATGAAATTATCCACGGTTCGGGTCTGGGTGCGGCGGTCGTAGCCCCAGCCGATCTCGAGCAATTGGCCGCGGGAGACCGTTTTACCTCGGGAGGTGACAAAAAGCTTGAGCAGTTTGACTTCCAATTCGGTCAGGTCGATATTGCCCCGCTGGCCGTAGGCGGTTGCCGTACGGAAGTCAATCCAGTTCCCGCCGAAGGCGTAAACATGTCGTTTTTCTTGGTCATCCCTGTCCAATACCGCTTTGCTGTCGGAGTGGGGGGCTCTGAACAGGAGCCGCTCGACCCGCAGCAAAAACTCCTCTAAATGGAACGGCTTGGCCAGATAGTCATCCACGCCAAAAGAAAAACCTTTGACCTTGTCCTCTGCATCGCTTTTGGCCGAAAGGATGAGCACCGGTAGATGATCGTCTTCCAAACGGATGTTGCGAAGTATGGACATGCCGTCAATACCGGGCAGCATGATATCGAGCACAATCAGGTCCGGCTGCCACGCCTTCCACTGCTGCAGTCCTTCCCCGCCGCTGGCGGCGATACGCGTGGCATGGCCCTTCAACGAAAGGTTCAAGGCCAGACCCTCGGCAATATGGTGTTCATCCTCGATGATCAAAATACGCTTTTTTCCTGAAGCTCTCATAGTCTACTTTCCCTCTTTGATGGGGAGCATGAGCGCAAACCCAAATGCTGCTAAAGCCGAAGGGCTTCAGAGCCAAGGTGCCAAGGGTGAAGTCGTAGATTGTATGATCATACATCGATTCTGTAAACCTCCGTTTGCCTGTCTGAAAAAATCACATTGATGCACGTTTCCCACCCCCAGTAATATCAGGGGATCGGCGCTGCGTGTAGTCGCAGAAACGGCATCGTTAACAATCTGTAATTATGATTTAATTTCATTTTTTCCCCGGAATATGGGTTACATGGATACGGTTTTCTGCCGTTTGTAGAATTTGTTCGCCAGCAGCATCAGCACAACCACAATACCGGCTAAAATGGACACCTCGACGCCGACGATCGTCCACTTCATTTGACCCGCGGCTTCGGCATCAGGATTGAGAAAACCGATCACAAAGCCGGCCATGGCCGAAAGCGGCATCGGCAGCAAGCTTATGATGCCGAGTACGCGGGCACTTGACCCTTGCACTTTTTTTCCCTTTCCAATGCTGAATTGCCCCTTGATCAAAGCCATTACGCCATAAATCAATAATCCAAGCTCGGCCCCGAAAATCATCTATGTTTCTCCTTGCTTCATCACAATGCTGTAAAGCTTTTTTCTGATGACCCCTTTATGACCCATGCAACAATTCAAAGACTTGATACTCGACAGCACTCGGTGCCAGACGTCCCTCCGCAATGGCGATGATTCTGTTTAGCCATTTATAACGTGCATCGCCTGTTTCATAGCGCGGTTGTGCCATAAAGTAAGAATCACCGTATTCGGTCGCTCCACCTTGAGCAAGGGCACTGTTGACTTTTTCATTCATCAATAACACACCGCAATATTGAACATATATGAGCGCCCCGTCATCCGTTTTCAGAATACATCGGACATCAAGATGTCCAACCCCTTCAGTGTCAATCAGCAACCAGTCTCCGCCACTGGGAAGAATTTTCCCACGAAGGCGGTTGCCCTCAAAGTGTCCCCCAATGAGATCGAAGATAAGACGGGAGCCATAAGGGCCGGTGCCGATTTCCGAAGGGGGGTTTGATTTTTACATGTCATGTATAGTCATAAGTGGTTCAAGTTTCATGGTAATCTCCTTCTTAGCAATCCGGCTATTGCACGATTGCCCTGAAATTCGGTTATCATTTACCTGTACCGTCGTTTTCCTCTGGTTTATGCGTTAAGTGCGCTACCAGATAAGCCGGATTATGTAATCAGAAGCAAGGGCCACGCCAGGCCCTGCGGGCTTGTGCGCACGGGGCCGCCTGCATGGTCTTACGGGCGTCGGTGCAAGGCGGCGGCGTCTGATTGGATGCCCGCCCGCCGCCCCAAAGGTATCCTGTCGGATTGGGTACGGATGCAAAAACGGCGGTTAAAGAAGATGTTGAGCTTCGTAAGCCACCGTAAATAAATGTCATATCGTTGAATGAGTCATGGGCAGATCTGACCCCCTTAATTCCCATTTTCACCACCCCAGATCTGACCCCATCACAAAGGAAAATAAATAGCCGATGATCACCAATTTCGGGTGCGGAATGTAAGTTAACTGCTGTGGTCAACCCAAATATTTTTATCTGAATTTACAGAGCTTTGCGCAAAAATATCAGGCCGTATTCCTCCAACAGATTTTTCAAAGCACACTTTCAATAATTCGATACAATCACTAACACCCCTCTCCGTAAATATCACATATGCAATAGGCCCTCTGTTCTCGCTGTACATTCCCATTTCTCCATATAGTTTAAACAATTTTTTGTAGTCTTCATCATTAAAGATATCTTCCCAATCTTTTAGTGGAATTCGTATCGCCATTCGTGTTCTTAGACCCGAGAGGGAAGGTTGTCCCTTTTTGGTAAAATCCATTTCGTCCCTGTAAACAGACAATTTTCTACCATCAACAATAAAGCGCAACTCACACGGCACATTTCCATATTCATATAAATTGTCTAGCGCCAATTTAATATCAGTCCATGCAAGGTCATGTTTCCATGTCGGGAAAAACATATCGATTAGGACCGCAATTAAAAACCCTGTTATTGACAGCGCCCAACCACCAACGAACCAGCCCGCCATAGGCAATATAAAAAAAGACCCTATGATTAAATGCAAGTAGATTTTCTTTCGAACTCCGCCCTTCATTATACACCTATTAGTTTCTTGAATGGATTTCCGAGAAAAACAGATGCAACATCTGCTTTTTTACCCCATTTTGTATCAAATATAGGGGGCGTTTGTGGTGGCGTAAATGCAGCCCACAAAAATTGGCCGGCAAATTGAATAGTATTTGGCAAAACACTATCAGATTTCATCCAATTTTTTACAGCATCAATCTTAACCTTTCCAAAAGCTATTTTTTCATCAAGAGTATAAGGTAAATCGCCTTTTAATTTTTGAATATCTTGTATTTTATCTCTCGAAAAAAAACTTTTCGGGTCTTTTAAGTAATGGTTAAAATAAAGATCTCTCCTATACTTTCTGTTACCTATATCTTTGAAGTAATCGCTAAACTTTGAAAAATTTTTAAAATCGCGATTGCTTTGCTTACACGCCAACCCCAACGGATCGACCCATCCCCAGACATTTGGTCCGTACGCGTATACATTCTCCCCACCTACCAACCCAATGGGGTCCTGACTTATAAAAGAACAAATCTTCGGGTCATAATAGCGGTACCGGTTGTAACACAGGCCGATCTCCTCGTCAAAATACTGGCCCTGCATCCGTAGCGGCTGTTTGACCTCATCGACCAACAGGCGTTGGATGCGCCCGAAGGCGTCATAAGCCGCAGACCACACAAGCGTGCCTTCAGCGGTGGTCAGCTCAAGGGGCAGGCCGTTGATGTCGTTGTGGTAAAACAGGATGCGACCGTCGGGTTCGATGGCGGCCAGCGGTTCGAAGGTGCCGGGGCGGTAAATGTATTCTCGGTGGCCCTGGTCTTCGAAGCGTTCGGTCAAAAGGGTGTCGCCGTCCCAGGTAAAGAAGGTGCGCTTGCCGTTGACGCTTTTGCGGGTGCGGCGGCCCAGGGCGTCATGGGTCATGCGGATGACCTGGTCGGTGGGGGTGATGATTTTGGCCAGGCGGTTGTCCGGGTCCCATTCAAATTCGGTGGTGGGTTCGTCGGTTTCCTGGGTTTCTTTCAGGTTGCCGGCGGCGTCGAAGCGGTAGGTGGTGCCTTCATGCGTGGCGCCGCGCAGGCCGTTTTGGGCATCCGGCAGGTGTTCGAGGATGTCGCCGGCCGGGTCGTAAAGGTGTTGGTGGACTTGTTCCAAGGGGTTGAGGCTTTGGATGATGCGGCCTAAGGGGTCGTAATTAAAGCGCCAGGTGCCTTTGTGGCTGTCGTGGCGGGCGGTCAGGTTGCCGCTTTGATCGTATTCGAAGCGGCGCTCGATGTGCTGGGTGGGGCTGGCGATGCGCTGGTGGATGATCCGGCCTTCGTCGTCATAGCCGTGGTGGCGTTTTAGCTGTTTGCCCAGGTGTTCGGTGGTGATTTGCCCGGCGGTGTTTCGGTCAAAGGTGATGGGGGGGTCATCGTTGATGAAGATTTGGGCCACCCGGCCGTCCGGGTCGTGGGCGTAGCGGATCTGGTTGCCGGCGCTGCTGGTGCGTTCGGTGCGCAGGTTGCTTTGGTCGTATTGGTATTGGGCAATGAAGCCGCCGCTTTTTTCTTCGATGAGGCGGCCGTCGGGGTCGATAAGGCGTTCGGTGCGGCCGGCCGGCGAGTCAAAGGAGATGAGGTTTCCGGCCCGGTCATGGTTGAAGACGGCGCTTTCTCCGTTTTCATAAAGTTTTTCTTTGAGGCGGCCGGCCGGGTCATAGGCGTACTGGATGATCTGGTTAAGCGGGTCGAGGCTCTGGATCATTTGGCCGGCAGGATCAAAGGTGTAGCGGTGGGTGTTACCGTAATAGTCGGTCTGGGCGTTGAGGCGGCCGGCCGGGTCGTATTCGAAGCGATGGGTCTGGCCGCGTTCGTTGATCAGGGCGGTCAGTTGTTCTTCGGTGTCGTATTGATAGGTGATCCGGGTGTCGTCGGCGTTGATGCGTTGGGCGATTTCGTTCAGGCCGGTGTAAGTGAAACGGGTTTGGTGGCCGGCGGCGTCGGTGTGCAGCAGCAGGTTGTCTTCCGGGTCCCATTCAAAGTGTTGGCTCAGCCCGCCGGGGGACTGGGCGGTGAGCAGGCGGCCCTTTTCGTCATAACTGTAGCGGGTTTGTGTGCCGGCCGGGTCGATGGCGGCGGTGATGTCGCCCAACAGGTTGCGGTGAAAGTGGGTGCGGCGGCCCGAGGGCTGGATCAGGGTTTTGAGCAGGCCGTCGGGGGTGTAGTCAAAGCCGGTGGTGCGGCCTTCAGGGTCGATGACTTCGGTCAGGTCGCCGAAGGGGCCGTAGGTGTAACGGGTGGTGTGGCCCATGGGGCTTGTTTTTGAGATCAGCCGTCCCTTGGGGTCATAGGCGTGCTCCCAGATGTAGTCGTTGGGGTCCATGATCTGTAAAGGGCGGTGGTGGTCGTCATAGGCAAAGGCCATGCGGCCGCGGTCGGGCCGGGTGATTTCCAGCAGGTTGCCGGCGGCGTCGTATTTGTAGGTGGTGGTTTGTTCCAGGGCGTCGGCGACTTCGATGATGCGGCCCACGGCGTCGTATGTGTAGGTGACGGCCGCGCCGGTGGGGTCCACCACTTTGATGGGCAGCCGGTCGCTGTCGTAGTGATATTCGGTGGTGTGGCCCAGCGAGTTGGTGACGTTGGTGCGCCGTTCGAACAAAGGGTATTCCAAGCGGTAGTCGTACAGGCCGTTGTCGCCGAAGCTGTGAACGCAGCGGTTGCGGTCGTCGTATTCGTAGTGAAAGCTGACGTGGTTGCGGTCGGTGTGGCGGATCATGCGGCCGTTGAGGTCGTAGGCAAAGCGGCGGGCATGGCCCATGGGATCGATGGCCGAAACGAGCCGGCCGTCCTGGTAGTGGTAGGCGACCAGCCGGCGGTCCTGGTAATGCATGGCGCTGATGCGGCCCTGTTCGGTCTGGATGCGCAGGGTGCGCCCGCTGCTGTCTTTGATGGCGGTCAGAAGGCCTTCGTTACGGCTAAAGGTCAGGTGGTGGCCGTCGGGGTCGCTGATGCGGTAGACCGGGTTGATGCCGTTTTCAAAGTCGGGGCCGAAGTGATAGGTCACGCCGCTTTTCAGGCGCACCTGGTAGCTGTTTTCCTGTTTTGTGAGCACGGCGCCGTTGGCCAGTTCCATGAGCGCGGCGCCGTTGCCGGGCAGATGTTCGAAGACGGCGCCGCCGGGGCTGCCGTCGTGAAAGGTCACCATGGCTTTGTCGAGCTGCAGCCGGGCGTCGGCCGGGGTTTGCCAGCCGGGGCCCAGCAGGCCGTCGTAGGGGTTCTGGGAGCCGTAGTGGCGGGTCCAGCTCAGCGGCAGATGCCCGGGCAGGTCGAAGTCGGTCTGGGTCAGGATCACTTCGCCTTTGACGGCGTTGATCGGTTCGCCCACGCAGGTGGTTTTGAGGTGGTCGGCGTTGCGGGCGGCGTTGTGATGGGCCTGGGGCGAGGCGTCGGCCACTTGGGCCTTGGCTTTTTGTTTAAAGACGTTGAGCCGGGCGAAGACGGGGTTTTCGGCGACTTCGGCAACGGCTTTGCGGGCGCGGCGGGCCACGATGCCGCCGCTGCCGAAGGTGGCCAGGCCGATGACCGCGCCCACCATGCCGTCGGTGAGGGCTTGTTTGGTGATTTCCAGTGGGGGAATGGCCTGGTCTTTGATGGCCGCTTCGGTGCACTGTTCGCTCACCGAAGCGGCGGTGCCGGATAAAAAGCCGGTGGCGGCCATGGTGGCAAGAGCCGATTTGGCCAGTACGGTGCCGGCGGCACTGGCTGCCATGGCGCCTTCCACGGCGGCGCCCACGCCGCCGCCCACCGCGCCGATGGCCCCGCCGATCAGGGCGGCTTTGGCGATTTTGTAGCCGTCGGTGTCCGGGCCGGTTTGTTTTTGCCGGTAGTATTCCAGGCCGGCGCCGATGGCCGCGCCCAAGGCGGCGCCGATGAGAATGGGGATAAAGATAAATTCGCCGTTGGGGTCGATGGTGTTGATGGGGTCGGCGTTGCAGTAGGTGTAAAAGTTTTCAGAGCCGCCTTGTAAAAACAGGGGGTCCAGGGACAGGTAGCGTCCCATCTGCGGGTCGTAGTAGCGGGCTTTGTTGTAGTGCAGGCCGGTTTCTGGGTCCAGGTAGTGGCCGGCCAGGCGAAAGGGTTGGTAAAGCGGGTGGCCTTTTTCGATGTGGGCGTTGCCGAAGGCGTCGTAGTCGGCCAGCCAGGCCAGTTCGCCGTTGGCGTCGGTCAGGGACAAGGTTTCGTAGCGGTGGCCGAAGGCGGCGTAGTACATCAGGTTTCGGTCGCGCAGGGCCAGCAGCACGCAGGTGTTGGGCAAAAACAGGTAGTCGACGGTGCGCTGGCCGTCGGCGTTGGTGATGATTTCCTGCAGGGGTTGGTCGCCGGCCCAGATGGTGCGGGTGCGGCCGGTGGTGGTGATTTTTTCCACGCGGCGGCCGAAGGCGTCATAGCTGTAGCGGGTGTTTTGGCCGTTGATGGTGGTCTGGGTCAACCGGTTGGCGCTTTTCCATTGAAGCTGGGCGTGGCCTTGCGGTGTTTGGCCTTGGGTCAGGTTGCCGACCGGGTCGTAGGCATGGCCGGGTTGGACGATGCGGTCGGCGTGGGTATAGGTATAGCTGCCGCGCTGGTCGGTCAGGCGGTTGGCTTTGGCGTCGAGGGTAAAGGTTTCTTGGTATTCGGGGTGTTGGCTTCGGGCGCTGGTCAGGCGGCCTTGGCGGTCATAGGTGTAGTGGATGCTTTTGCCGGTGTCGTCGATGCGGGTGACGCGGTTGAGCGGGTCGCGTTGGATGCGGCGTTGAAAGTAGGGGGTTTTCGCGTCGGGGGGGTGCAGTTGCATGTGCTCGGGCAGTCCGTCGCTGTTGGTGTTTTGCTGCAACCGGGTGCGGTTGGGGTAGTCGATGCTTTCCAGGGCGCCGTTGGGGGCGTAGTGGATCCGGGTGCGCCGGCCGCTCCAGTCGACAAGGGTGGTGATGCGTTGTTCGGCGTCGCGTTCGAAGACAAGCTGTTGGCCGTCAGGGGTGATGATGCCGCTGAGCTGGCCGCTGGGGTTGCGTTTGTAGGTGACGGTTTGGTTTTTGAAGCGTTCCGATGCAAGGCGGCCGTGTTCGTCGTAGGTCAGTGCCACGGTGCCGGCCGGGTTGCTGGCTTTGACGATGCGTTGGTCTTTGATGTCGTAGCCGGCCCAGGTGCCGTCGGTGTAGTTGACTTGCCAGCTTCCGGTTTTTTCGTCCACGGTGTAGTCGGCCACGCGTTGGTCGTTGGCGATAAGGGTGCGCAGGCGGCCGGCGTCGGTGTATGCAAAGTCGAAGGTATGGCCGTCGGCAAAGCCGATGCGCGAAGGGGCCTGGTGGTCCTGGTAGTCAAAGCCGGTGGCGTGGCCGTTGGCGTCGGTGTGACGGGTGAGCCGTTCCTGGTGGTCGCGTTCGTAGGTGCTGGTGTGGCCGTTGCGGTCGGTGTAACGGGTCAGGTTGCCGTAGCTGTCATGGGCCAGTTGGACGCGGGTGTGGTCGGGGTAGTCGATGCACTGCAGGTGGTTCATGGCATCGTAGTCCAGGACCCAGCTTTTTGGGTGGTGGGCCATGCGCACGGCTTGCAGCAGGCTGTCTTTGTGGCCGGTGACGATATTTTCGCGTTCTTGCAGGTCCAGGTCGATGCGGTTGCCGGCCGGGTCGGTGATGGCGGTGGGGTTTTTGCACAGGCTCAGTTCGTAGGCAAAGGTGCGGTCCGCGCCGGTGGTGATGGTTACGCCGGCACGGGTTTTTTCAAGGGTGGCCTGGCTGCCGTCTTTTTCTTTAAGGGTCAGGCGGTTGTTTTGGGCATCGGCGGTGGTTTCTAGGCCTTTGGCGCTGTAGGCGTCGGCGTGCATGGGCATCAGGTGCTGTCGCCAGGTGCGCGCGAGGGTGTCGCGCTTGGACAGGACCAGTTGCGAGGGGGGCAGCCCGGACGGGGTGACGCCGCCGGGTTTGTCCAGGGTCAGCGGGCCGGTGTTTTCGTCGTGCAGCAGGAGCCAGCGGCTGATGGGGCCGAAAAATTGGGCGCTGTGTTCCGGGGTCAGGGTGCTCAGAAAGTCGTGCAGGATCAACGGGTCGTAGTAACGGAAGTAGATGGTGCGTCCGTTTTTGGCGCGCAGGGCGAAATAGCGCCGCAGGTGGGCCAAAAGGTCCGGTTCGGCGGCGTCGCTGGTCAGGTAGACGGTGTGGCTGCGGCTAAAGGGGTGGTCCAGCAGCCATTGGGTCAGTTCGGGTTGGGTGTCCAGGGGCACCAGGCAGGGGGCCACGGTTTTGACGCGCCAGCTTTTTGCGCCGGTAAACAGGGTCTGGCTCCGGGTGCGCGGTTTTTCAAGGCGGTGGCAGATGTCGTCCCAGTGGCCGTAACCGGCGGTGGCGGCGCTGTCCACCAGGGCGTAGCCGCGCACGGCGTCGGGCTGGTCCTTGCGCAGCAGGCGCAGCAGGGCGTCGGGGGTCATGTTCGGGTCCTGTTCTGTTTTGGGGTTAAGGTCCTTTGTATCTTGCTCATCGCTTACTGGTCGCAGTCGCAGACAAAGGGGGCATGGTTCTTGGCCGCTT
>JABDRH010000137.1 GCA_013041835.1 Desulfatitalea sp.
CTTCATGGGAAATGGAGCTGTCCAGAAAGTACTCACCCGCGGCCACGGCGTCCAAGGCCTGGGCCAGCCGTTCGGCGGCGGACTCCTTGACCACGTAACCGGTAGCGCCGGACTGAAACGCCTCGACGATGTAGTCGATCTTAGAGTGCATGCTGAGCATCATGATCTTGGTCCGGGGCAGGTGGTGGCGGATCTTGCGAGCCACCTCCATCCCGGTTTCGTCGGGTAGGGAGATGTCCAGCAGCACCACGTCCGGCTTAAGTTGGCCGGCCTTCTCAAAGCCCTCCCGGCCGGTGCCGGCCTCGTCGACCACTTCGAAACGGGCGTGACGGGCAATGATGGTTTTGATGCCTTCGCGAAAAAGTGGGTGGTCGTCAATGATCAGAATGCGACGCTTGCGGGTCACGCTGCTGCTCCTTTATGGGAATGGTGATGAAGATGCCCGCCCCTTTGCCGGGTCGGGAACGGATATCAATGGTGCCGTCGAGCAGGCCGACCCGTTCGACCATGCTTTGCAGGCCCATGCGTTTTTCCTTGTTGACCTGACTGCGCCAATCCTTGACGTTGAATCCTTTGCCATCATCGATGATGCGCAGCATCAAGTTGGGCGAAGAAGCCACCAAGCGAACGGTGACGCCCCGGGCCTCGGCATGCTTGTTCACGTTGTGCAGCGCCTCTTGAATCAAACGGTAAAGATTGATCTGAATATCTTCATCCAGGACCAGATCGTCCAGACCGGCGGCAACAAAATCGACTTTCAGGTGATTTTGTTGGGAAAAATCGTCACAGTAAAGATAAAGGGTTCGCACCAGCCCTAGCTGGTCCAGCCCCGGCGGACGAAGATCATAGGCCAGGTTGCGGACATCGGAGATGGTGCGCTGGAGAATGGCCAACGTCCCGTCCGCCTCGCCGCGGGCATCGTCCGTATCCGGTGGATGGGTCTCGAAAAGCGTCTGCAAACGAATCTTCAAGGAAGACAGATCCTGGGCGATGTGATCGTGCAGATCGCGGGCAATTCGATGGCGTTCGTTCTCCTGGGCTTTCATCAGTTCATGGGTCAGGTTCTGGATTTGCCGGCGGGCGCGTTTACGCTCGGTGATATCCATGCCGACACACAGGAACTCTTCCAATTCACCCTGTTCGTTGAAGATGGGCCGGTTGGTCCAGGTGATCCACACCCGTTCGCCGTTGCGCCGCATGTTCTCTGACTCGTTGATTCTGAACTGCTCCGGATCGCTCAGAAAGGCTTCTATATCCGGAGAGATATCATGACCGTTGCTGCGTACGGTGGGAAGGATCGTGTCGAGCAGCGAACGGCCTAGTATCTCTTTTTCGGTATAGCCGAAGAAGTGTTGGGCGAACTCGTTGAAAAACTTGATTCGGCCCATGGTGTCGAAACGAATAATGAGGCTGTTGGCATTTTGCACCAGTTCGCGATACTTGGACTCGCTTTTCCGTAGGGCCTCTTCGGCCGTTTTGCGCTCGGTAATGTCCCTGCCCGTGGTATGGATGCAGGCGATGCCGGCAAGCGTCATCTGCTTGCTGTTGAACTCGGCATAAATAATTCTGCCGTCTTTGCGGCGAAGTTGAATTTCCCCGGTAAAGACTTGTCCCGCCTGGATCCGCCGGAATTGCCGGCGGTACACCTTCAGATCGATACTCGCATCCAGTTCAGGCACCCGCTTGTTGATCATCTCGACTTTGCTGTATCCGGTCAATTGGACGGCGGCTTCATTGAGATCAAGAAGACGGCCGTTGATGTCGCTGATGATGATGGCATCCCGCGAGCCCTCAAAGAGGCTGCGGTACCGCTGGTGATTTTCACGCAGCGTGATCTCGGCGGCCTTTCTCTCTTCGATCTCCAGACGCAATTGCCGGTTGGCCTGAATCAGTTCCGACGTACGGGCGCGAATCAGGTCCTCCAGATGCGCGCGGTGCTCTTTGAGCTCGGTTTCGTTGCACTTTCGTTCATTGATGTCCACCATGATGGCGCATTTGGACATGGTGCCGTCCGTATGGTGCAGCGGCGCGTTGACCACCTCGTACCAGCGTTGGTCAATAGGGCTGACCGTCTCCCAACGCACGATCTCGCCCTGCCAGATACGATGGTTGATGCACCAGGGGCAGATCGTACGGCGTCCAAAGGCATGGAAGCAATGCCGGCCGGTGGCATCGACCCCCAGATGGTCGATCATGCGATCGTTGAGATATTCAATACGGTAATCGGCCGAACAAATGTAGATCATTCCCTCGAACGCATCGAGCAAGGATTTAAAGAGGCGGTCGTTTTCCTCAAGTACGGCGGTCAACGCGTGCGGTTCGGTGGTCGTGATGTCAACGGCCGACGGCTTCTGACGTAACAGGGTCAGTAATCGCGCCCAAGGGCTGATCAATTGTTTGGCGGAGTTCATGGGATTTAGGCTCTCCGTCCAGTGGTTCATGCGCAGGAAAACCGAATCAACGCAGTGGCGCCATGGCGTATATCCTTTGCAAAAATGAAGCCTAATTTGCCACGAAAGTGTTCAAAAGAAAAGGGGAATTTGTCGGACGGCACTTTACACGGCGGGCGGCTTGTGCCAAATAATGAATCCTTCAGAGGCAATCTGAATGAAAGGCGGGAATAGCCCCATGGAAAACCGATCGGCCATCATATCCTTTTCACAGAGTGAGAAGGTGAAAAGCGGCTTAATCTGGTGCACCCAAAGCACCCATCTACTGCAAAACCTGCCGCACGAGCAGCGACGGGGTGCATTGCTGCTGTTGCAGGCCCTCATTGCCATGATTTCCACTGAAGTACAGACCGCCCGGCAGGCATCGGGAGATTCGGCTTGGCTGGAGGTGGACAAATGTATCCTTTCAGCCAAGGTCATGGTCGATTCGGGCGTGGCCGAGGCGTGTGATTTCCATTTCACCCAAGCCCTGTCCAGGGTCAACACCATCGGTCAAAAGGCCATGGCCCATCTCGTGGCTCAGGGATTGATGTAATCCATATAAGAGGTGAAGCGATGGACGCGTGCTTAATTTATGTGACCACCAAGGATATCGTCGAGGCCAGGATGATCGGCCGCCATCTGGTGACTTCCCGTCTGGCGGCCTGCGTTAACATTATTGACGGCATCAATTCCATATACCTGTGGAATGATGAGATTCAGGATGACCAGGAGGTCGTGCTGATCGCAAAGACCTCCCAGGCCCGGGTGCCTGAACTCACGGCTGAAATCTGCGCCAAGCACAGCTACGATTGCCCTTGCGTCGTCAGCCTGCCCATTACCGACGGCAATCCTGCTTTTCTGTCCTGGATCGGCGAGCAAACGGTTCAGGTTGACGAATCGGAAGGACCGGTGATTTGAATGAACGAGGCATCTGCATGAAAGACGAAAAGGGTCTGTATTACTTCCCCTTCCCCGCCAACAAACGAGTTCGCATGTATGTGCGCCAAGGCCAGGATGACATCGATTTCAGGCTCTGGAACCAGGATGATCCCCAGTTGTGGGAGACCCACGGCTGGGTGCCGCATGGGGCCGTTGTTCAGGCCCAAGGCATTTACAAAGGCGGCCCCTTTGATCCGAAGAAGGCATACGATTTGAATTTGGCCAAGGCCCTGTTGGCGGAAGAAGAAAAGATCCTAAGGACCCAGCCGTAGCGTATTCCCATGCCAGACCATCGTCGATTGATTCTTTTCGGACGCTATCCTGTGCCGGGGCGCACAAAAACACGCTTGATCCCGGCCTTGGGGGCATTGGGGGCGGCGGAACTACAGCGGTGGCTCACCGAAAAAACCCTGGCCACCCTGGGTCATGCGTCATTGGGCGGAATAGATTTTTGTTTTGAGGGTGGCAGCCATGCCCAGGTTCACCGCTGGCTGGGCCACCGGCATGGCGTGGCGCACATATATCCCCAAGCGGACGGGGACCTGGGCCGGCGCATGGCCGCGGCCCTGGACCAGGCCCTGGCCTGTGGTGTGCGTCAGGTGGTTTTGTTGGGAACGGATGTGCCGGGGCTCACGGCAGATCATTTGCGCAGGGCCTTTGACGCCCTGGGCCATAACGATGTGGGCTTTGGGCCCAGCACGGACGGCGGCTATTGGTTGGTGGGCTGTCGGCGGCCCGCCGCCGTGTTTGCCGATATCCACTGGGGATCGGATTGCGTGCTGGACCAGACGCTGATGGCGGCCCGCCGCCAGGGCCTATCC
>JABDRH010000142.1 GCA_013041835.1 Desulfatitalea sp.
GGATAGCCCCACTCGATCATGTAGATATCCAGCCCCAAGCCGAGCAAGTTGCGAATCAGACTCTTTTCCTCTTGCAAATCCATCATGGTCTCGCGGTTGACCAAGGCATAATTGATGAGCAGCGGCACCGGGCAGCGGATCTTTGCAGTGGAACGGAAGCGATAGAGACGGACAATATCGTCCTGGAAAACCAAATCCTTGGGGCAGGTGGCCAGTTGGACGTCCGGTTTGGCCATCATGGTTTCGGTGATCTGGGAGAAGCGTTGTGTGTATTTTTCCATCTCTTTAAAGTAAACGGCGCCGACTTTATTTTCGGATTCGAGCATAACCGACTCCTTTTAAGCACCCCGCTCCGCGGGGAAATGAATTTAGACAAGGGTTTCGACTTTTTGCTGCAATGCCTCGATGGCTTTATTCTGTTGACGCACTTTTCTTCTCAGCAACTGAATGGCCATGGCCATTTGGTCCTGATCTTGGTTGGTGGGAATGGACATGGCGCTGCACCACGTAGAGGTCAACTCATCAATTTGCTGCTTGAGTCGAAGGCAATGGTGGACCAACTCGCCGGTGGTGTGGCAAAAGTCGGGGCGCTGGAAGAGTTGGAAGAAAGCCTTTTCATTGGTCATCAACCAGACCTTGTAGATTTGGCGTATGTTCTCCGGTGTGGGCCGATCTATTTTCATGGCTTGAACCTTTTCCATGACCTCCTTGAGCGCGGCTTGACCGGTTTGATGGATGTAGTGGTGGAAATAGGGCAGTGAGGTGGTGAACCGGGCGAATTCATCCTGCACGCGCCTGAATCTTTCGGCATGTTGTTTGGTCAGCCCAAAGGCCGGCATGTTAAAAGCCCGGCCCAGTGTCTCGTTGTAGCTACTCAGCCACAGGTTGTACCCCTGGTCAAGGGCCGACAAATCGCCCTGGGAGAGTTTCTGCGATACCTGGCCCCACTCGGAAAAAGATTCCAGCCAGGGATTGAACATCGTGCCCGCCGATGTCTGGCCAACTTGCACAATGTTCATCCAGGGGGATAGGATTTGCTCCAATTCACCTGAAAATGACTGGTCCGTGTATTGCTCAACCAGGCCATTGTATCGCGCAAGCCAGCCTTCGAAGATGTCTTGTGGTTTTTCCGGATCGGCTTCCGGCCTTTGAAGTTTAGGCATCTCCTTTAGGGTTTCATGCCAAAAATCGTTCAAGAGCACAAACACGCCATTGGCTCCGATCATACGCTCGACAACGGAAGCGTCGGCGCCTGATTTTTGCAGGTCTTCGTTCTTTTCTATCAGGGATTCGATCATGGCCCGCCATTTGGATAGAAATTCTTTGGATGGAAACGGCTTGCCGCCGTATCCGCCCGCCCTCCTTCCGCCTGATTCCGAAGACGTGTCTTCAGATACAGCTTGTGCGCTATTCACCATCTCTTACTCCTTTCGCAAACAATAGATTAAAGTTTTCATGAACTGCATTTTAACGTTCACCCGGCAACGCGCCTCAGGGTCCAGAAAATAAATAATTCCGCAAGGTTGTGCCGGATTTGGGTTCGTCTACAAGGCACATCCGTCGGTGCATATCAGCATAGGTGCCGGTGGATGTAACACCGCAAACGGACGCAAAGACAAGCACGATGAGGAAATTATTTTTTCCTGCACCCTCACACCCTCCGGGCATCTGCCTGTTTGTGAAACCGTCCGCCGAAAAATGGGATTCGCCATAAACGGCCCGATGGAAGACAAGCGTTGTCGCCTGGCCTCAGAAACCAAAAATTTGTTTGAGCGTGCGGACTGATCCGAAGCAAAGATGGGTAGTGGAAGCGGTCTTTCCAATAGAGACTGCAAAAAACCGCGATACAAGTTCAGGAGCGTATCAGATGAGCTGCGTTAACACTTGGAATACGGATATATATAGCGGCAGTTCCCCTGCCCCGTCAAGTCAAAGAAAAAAAAGATATTGATTCAATCCATGAAAATCATGAAAAACAACGCTCCCGCCAGCCCGATGCGGTACCAACCGAAAACGTTGAAGGTATGAGACTGAATGTAGTGCAGAAGCCATTTGACCACAACGAACGAAACCAAGGCCGAGACGAGAAATCCCAAAGCGACCATGCCCCAAGGCTCGGGTGCGGCGCCGGCCGGCGAATGGGCCAGGGTTTTGACGACCTTCAGGCCACCGGCGGCCAGCATGGTGGGAATGCCCACGAGGAAAGAAAATTCGATGGCTGCCGGACGGCTCAGGCCGCACAGCAGGGTGAGCAAAACAGTGGTGCCTGAACGCGAGGCGCCGGGAAAGACGGCGGCGATGAGCTGTCCCACGCCTACCAGCACGACAATGGTCCAGGTGACGCGCTCATGGAACATGCGGCCGCGCAGGTAACGCTCCACGGCCAGGAAACCGACACCACCGGCCAGCAATGCCCAGGCCACGGGCGCGATGGTTTCGGGCAGCTCGAAACCAAAGTGGTCCAGAATCAGCCCCCCCACGCCGGTAATGGCAAAAGCCGTTACGATTTTCAAGGCGTAGTCGCGCACGGCGCGCTCGCGCCATTGGAAGCAGAACTGGCGCAGGCGTTGGGGAAAAAGCGGCAACACGGCGATCACCGCGCCGCTTTGGATCACGATGTTAAACAGGTCGCTTTGTCGGGGCAACCAATGTTCGGCGATGAGCAGGTGGCCGGTGGACGAAATGGGAAGAAATTCGGTAATGCCTTCGATGATGCCCAAGATCATGACTGCAAGCCATGTTTGCATGCCAATTCCCCTTCTTCGTGATTTTGCCCCAATGCTGCAATGCGTTTTACAGATTCCGGTTCATTGTCGCTTGCTTCAGATGATTTCGTACGCGTACTGAAGTCAATCCCCAAATTCACTCCGAATTCGCTTGTAAAAGGCGTCGATACGGTCCCGTGCCAGCGCCAAGCCCATATCGAAAAAATCCACCCGGATCAAACGCACCTCATGCCGGGGATCGAGCCGGTGACGGATCAGGTCCTCACGCAACAAAATTTCATGAATGGTGTCGGGTACGTACCCGATACGTTTTCCCCTCAGGTCAAATCAGTTTCTTTCTCGCACGAAGGGGAAAAGGTTCAAAAAAACAATCTTTCTATCAGAGAACGGCTGCGTGTTAAAGGGCCTATGAAAAAGCGGCAATTGACGATGAAATGAGCCTGGTGTGAGTAGGCGGTGGCTTTTGGGTCAGTCAATGCGAAGCTTCGAACCGCAAAAATAACTTCACAGTTTCATGCGCCGATCCATCTCACCCGGCTGCGTTACAAAAATACAGCATATCTCGATATTCTTTAATTTTTGTGCCTTGCCGGATGAGCGCCGCAACACCTAAAAAGGTAAATTTTTTTTGCGTGAACCCTAACTGTTATGGCACAGATCAGTACGATGGGCCTTGGGCGGCCTGAGTCGCGGCTTGCTCGCAGAAGACCAGGGTATAACGCTCCTCGATGGCATAGGCCTCCACTTCCCGTTTCCAACGCTGCAGTTGCTCGACATGACCGCCGGCAGGCACCTTTCCGCGCAGTGTGTGTTGCAGGTAGTGGGT
>JABDRH010000143.1 GCA_013041835.1 Desulfatitalea sp.
ACCGTAAGGTCTATAAGGATGTGGGCCCGTTTCATCTCTTCGTTGAGCGCAATCTCGAGTCCGATCCTTCCGCCCGCCAGTTTAAATTCCCCCTGTTCGATGTGGGTAGGGCTTTGGGTCTTAAAAAAGTCATAGGCCGCGTCTCGGATCCGAAGCAAATTATCGGACGTATGGTCTGCAAAAAACAGGTTTGTCTGCGCTTTCTCTCTCTTGGCGTCTGTGTAACGGCTTAAAAAACCATATCCTGTATTGATCTGTATGAGCCCCAGGCAAAAGGTAAGGATATGTTCTTGACGTGGGAGTTGGTTCCAGGATTCATCCCCGTCATGCCATGTCAAATTGATCGATTTGATCATGTCGGTGAGCGAATTGGAGGACTTATAGATATCGGGCAGGCTGGCTTGCATGTGACGGCTGAATTGTTCAAACGTTTTAAATACGACCGGGTCGTAGACCGACCCCGGTTCCCCTTGATAGAATAAAGCAAGATTTTCCGACGAAGCCTTGAATTTTTTATTGATCAGGGCTTGATCTTGATTGTAACGATGGCTTTGATAAAAGAGCGGGGAACCGGGGGAAGGGTCTCCGATCTTCAGCTTGCTCGTCTGCCAGAGACAAAGAGCGCCAAATATGATAATCAGGACGCCACACGCATACCGGCTCACCGGACCAATGGCAAAACGGGTGATCGCCATCATCACCTTGGCCAGCCAATCTTCACTGGCGCACTCTTTCGCCCATCTGTCAGTTTTTACCTTTGCCGGAATCAAGCTGGCGATGGCCGGCACCAGAAAAGCGGTTAATAGGATGCTTACCATCCAAAAGGTCATGATGATCGCGATGTGCCGCATGAGAATGATCTTGGCGATAAACAACACCCCGAACCCGGCGACATCGGCGGCCACCGCCGCGGCATTGGGCATGAACATGGACCGCATGGTCTCATAACTGGCCGTGAACCGGTCTCCATTGCTCGAATGCAGCTCTTCAAAATAACGGTAGGTAATCTGATGGGCGTTTGCCACCATGCGGGCGCCCACCAAAAAGGCGAGCACATAAATCATGGGGTTGAAATTTATTCCCGTGTAACCGATGAACCCCAATCCCCAGATGGTCATGATCAAAGTGTTTGCCATGACCACGACCATGCCCAAAAAATTCCCGTAAAATATGACGACCAGGACAACGATCATGAAGACGATGCTGATCAAAAAGGTATGGAGTATTTGCGGTTTTAAACTATAGATCCACCCTTGAAGCGCCGGAAATCCAATGATATGCACGGAAGTGTCTTCATCCGAGTAGTCCTTGACCAGCTTTTGCAGAATTTGATGGACTTGCGCATAGGAGATGTTTTCGCGAAATTCCGTTAAGACCAGGGCGGCCGAGCCATCCAGGGCCACCGTGACGCCATTGATGCTCGGCGCGGTGAAAATGCGCTTCTTCAACACTTCCATCTCTTCGGCGGTTTCCGGAATTTTATAGTATATCAGCGGCGACGTTGAGATCTCGCCTCCCGACCGGGTCTCTACCGTTTTCGAGGAAAGGGAGGCAATGGAAACGGTCAAATCCCGATACACGCCGTCCATCATCTCGACTTTTTGCGTCATCTCCTTTATTTTGCTGAGAAACTTATGATTGAAGATGTCGCCTTGCCTGGCCTTGAGGCAAATGATCACCCCCGATGCCCCGCTTCCAAAAGCCTTGGAAAATTGCGCATGCAGCTGAAGATAGGGGTGATCGTATGGAAACATTTCTGCAAGGATCACTTCTCCTTTGATTTTAAAAGCGCCGTATATAAAATATCCGGTGATACACAATATCAATATCAGTCCGATCAGCCGGTTGCGCGTCAGGAACCAACAGAAGCGATCTAATCCGCGGCGTTTTATTTCGTTTTGCATTGTTCTATTTAGCTCCTTGAGAAAAATGGGTAGCTCGATGCCAGGTGGATGAAACGTTGTTGCCGTCGCTGAGATAGATCATGCCGTCTCCGCCCACCGCGATAAATCCCGCCGAAGCCCCTTTCCGGGCAACCCGGTAAATCCAGCCATACGGGTTGGGGGGCTCAAAAGAGGGCGTTGACCACGTCCGCCCGTCGTCCGTGCTCACACGGATGGTCTCTTTTCCGGCGATGACAATGGTTCCCGACCGGTCGGAAGCAACGCTGAAAAGCTGCGTCCTTGGCGCACCCGTTTTGACCTCTTGCCAGGTTTGCCCTCCATCCAGCGTTCTGACCCCATGGCCATCGATCCCGGCCGCCCATGCCCTTTCGGCATCCTCGGCGATCACGCGAAACAGATAGTTTCCGGCCTCGACACCACCGGTCTCCAGACTTTGCCGAAAATAACCCGCCTGATGCCGCCAATGCGCACCGCCGTCCCGGGTGTGGTAGGTAAACCCATACTCGCCCACGGCCCAGCCATTGCGTGAATCCGAAAACGAGACGGATTTTAGAATATAATCCTGGTCTTGAAATTGGATCTGCCAGGTCTCGCCTCCGTTTGCCGTGTGCAAGATGTGCGTGCGCTCCGTTACGATCCAGCCTTCGGCCGGTGAGACAAAAAAGACGTCCATCAGATAAAATGAGGGTACCGGACACGCTTGTTTGCGCCAGGTCATGCCCGCGTCGCCGGTATGCAGAATGGTCCCGGTATCTCCCACGGCCCAGCCGTTTTGACCGTCCACGAAAAACACACTTAACAGCGTCACATCCGTACCGGTATCCTGGGAAACCCAGCTTTTTCCGCCGTCGGTGGTATGATACATGACCCCCCATCTGCCACAGACCCAGCCGGTCTCGGCGCTCGGAAAGCTGACCCCGAACAGGTCATCAAATATGGCCGGCGCCGCGGGCGCGCCCATGGGCATCAAAAGCAAGAAGATCACGCTGCAAAGCCAAATTCGTCGACGCGAGACAGTGCGCGGCCGTTTTCCAGCACCCGGCGCGGCATAAAAAGTTGTGGTTATCATCAATGTTCCTCTTCTATTTCTAGTCCGTCCATGGTCTTTGGTACAGTAGTACAAGACCGGTGTACAGCATACACATAGCCAAAATGAATTCGTTGATTTCCGGTCTGGGGAAGTAAATATTCAAATGACGCATCTCCATCATATTACTTTTGTAGCAGCCTTGCAAATGCGGCTCTGCGCGTCTTCAAGAAATCGATGAGTTTCATGCCATTGATTTTTAGAAGAATCAGCTGTGAAATAAACATAACCATGAAAAGATATAAAATAGGAAACAGCCATTGCACCGGATGCATTAGGCCATTCTGCACGACATAGGTGATGCTGTAAATGGATATGGGCAACATAATAAGCGCGCTTATCAGTCCGGAGGAGTAAAAACGCTCCAATTTGAACAACCGGATCATGCCGAAATGAGCAATTACCTCCATAATGCCGAGCAACATGGGCGTCATGGCCAACCAAGCCACATGGGAGAATATGAAGGGTACAAAGGAGACGCAGAAAATGGCTGTGAACACCAATAGTTCAGTGCTCCTTGGATTAGAAAAAGAATAATTTAAATTACTGCCAACTGTCTCCATGAACCCGCCGGGAAAACGAAATTCTTCCCATGCATGTAGGGCGTACGCCATGCAAATCAAGCCGGTCATCCGCTGTGGAACCGGCATGATAGACCAATTTACCGCTGTATAAACTAAAGCGGCAACACCTGAAATGGTTAGCAGATGAATACTATTCTTCATAAAGAAACTTTTCATGAGTCGCTCCTGAACCAGGAATCACCGTCTTCCCCTTCAGCACGATCCTGCTGTTATTTGGCATTGACGAACATGATGTCCTCCTCCCGGAAGACCCGGAAAGAGGATCATCAGGTGGTTATTTTTAAAAGCCGCAAAAATGCTCCACAGAACACTCTTTCCTCTATTTTCCCATTTTCTCAATATTTGAGAAACTGAAATCATCACGAGTGAGCCATGGTGCGGGCAGTGGGGGCCCGGATGCCATATAGCCCGTTTGAGGGGTTTGAAAGTTCCAGTTCGTACTCATAAAGCCGCCGATCAAGCCCATTTCGGGATCCTGAAAAGGATAGAACATCTGCCCACGGAATAGCCGGCCTTTTTGATCATAGTTCATACTCGCATACAAAAAAAAGGTTTCTTTATCAAAGTAAAGAAGCGTCTTCCCATATACATATGAAGTGTCCTGCTGAATCAATTCAATTTCATAGATGGGTCGTCTCTCCATTCGAACGTTTTTGATTTCCAAGTTGCTTCGTTGGATATACTCTTTTCCATCAGTTGTGTACCAAGGCACCAGGTATTCCCTATCCGCAAGTATTTTATATTCATACGGGAATAATGTGGGAGACAATACCCGCCTGAATCCACCGGCATCATCAAAAATAACATTTTGCCCCGCAGCGGTGTCTTGCGTATCGGTCCCCGTCATTTTTCTGATTCTTCTTATCGCGCCCGAATACATATATACATCCGTGGGATCGATTCCGATTTTTGCCACTGATAGCGAAACGCTTCCATACATGTCGCGCGAGCCCATGGAAGTGCCGGCACCAAGATAAAATTCATTCCGTTTTTTTGCCCTTTCGTCATAAAACGGCGTCGGCGCGTCCTTTAGACGACCTGATAATTGGAGAGAATACGACACGCCATACCCACCGTAGATATTCTTGAAATTTCTATCATAATTTTGAGTATCGGTAATCCCAACCGACGCATCCCAAAGCAGAGGGGTATAAATTTTATTGTAAACGATTTGCATCGCCTTGATTCTTTCAGAACCCGAAGGTCTTGGGAATGGCATTCCAGATATATAGGTGTCCGCATCGAAGTACCCCTGCGCGTCCTGTTTGGCTTTCCCCATGTTCTGTGAAGTCGCCTTTGAAAATGGCAATGGCCAATACCGTTGCTGGGTTGGAACCACTTCGAACTCTGAAACGCACGCCCCTAGAGGTACCGCTCCAGGCTTGAAGAAATTTTCGTAAAAGAAAGGGAACATCAACTCTTTGAGTCCCGGGTATTTCTGTTTGTCCTGATGCGTGTATTTGCCGGGCTTGATCTCAGGTGCGATCTTTCCGACCACATCTGGCGCCTTGAATCCCACGGCTTCCGCCCAATTTGCCTTCATGGTCGGAATGTCATAGGAGTATTTGGCATACACCTCGGGGGGGGTGAGTTGTTTTGTCCAGTATGTCTTCAGCACCGGTCTAGGATCATCCAAAATGGTTTTCTGTTTTTGATACTCTTCCCAATTGACCATGTATTTCTCGGCGCCAATGGCAGCCGGCACCATGGCAAGCGTTATGATCCAAAAAGCGACTATTTGTACATACTTTATATTATCCCGCTTCATACTATCCTCCATTTCATGTTCGGTGCTGTCAAATTTAGATGCTTGAACGCCAATTCGTCTTGAATCCAACTGTATTTACAATACAGATCAGTTGATTTTATACTGGACCTTGAACGCAATGGAATCCTTACGATCATAAATACCGGCTTTTGAATCAAAAATCTGACCGGATAAAATATATGACCATTTCTTGCTATTTGAATATGAAAGACTTCCAGTATAAGTATCCGCTTCTGCAGTCCATAGGCGAAACCAGGCTACTGACGGAGTGATACGCCCGTTCCAATATTTGGATACTATCTGAAAGGTCGTCGTATGGTTATCCCTTTCAACCGGACCTTCCGTAGTCGTGATTGTGTCACCTGAAGGGCCGTCTATGTGCGTAATGCTTCGCAGATAATACATTGTCGTAAGTCGAATCAAATTGGACGGATTTAACCAGCGAATCGGAAAGCCAAACTCCAAGGAGGCGGCCACCTTTATATCATCATATTTTCCAAACGCAACATCTTGAGGAAGGAAACCCACGGTGTACTCGCTATCCCATCCGTATGACGCCTCAACACGCATCATCGGGGAGATCATTCCGCCAATTCTCGGGACGAAACCAAGTTCCGTCGCGACCATTCCGCCTATCATCTTGCGAATGGGAAAAAAGGCTGCCTGGTTGGCATGAACAAGTGTTGGTGTGCCAGGCGTGAAAGTGGCGAACCCGGCGGTATAGGTTAACGGTAGAGAATCTCTGCCATAAAGAAAGTTGAGGCTCGTAACCGTGTCACCGATCAGGGCCTGTACCCTTGCCCCAATGGTTCTTGGGTCCGACCATTGCTCGGGTTTATCAAGACGAAGATTTCTTGTTCCAGAGATTCCCAGCGGCGGTATTTCAAGGTAGCCGGCCCAGATGCCGCCCTTGGCGTTGCCAAACTCCACAGAACGGGAGTAAATGTCATTATCAACATTCGGGTCATATACGAGCTGTAAACTGGCATTCGAAAGCCAGTTGTTACTGAAAGAAAACCCGTAATCATACCTTGCCATCCATGTCGGAACTTTCGTTGTCTCAAGCTCGAGAGCGGAAGGATTCCTTTGTGCATCCGTCGGGTTTATCTGATCCAACACCCTTACTCCCAGCAACTCACCCCACGACACAATCTGCTTGCCGACCCGAATCCGGCTATTGCCCGGGGTCCATGTCACATGAATTTCTCTCAAGATTTGCCAATACTCATCATCAAATGCCAAATTATCGGACTTGTCGAACTGTCTGCGTTTCCACGTGTCGTCGTCGTTGTTGAGCGGATAGGCCAGGTCACCTGTCAGGGTCACCATGCCGTAAAGTGCAAAATCATCCGTCGGGCTGAAATCTCCTTCCATGACAACACTCGTCATTGCCTGATTGATACCTTCAAAAGTGTCGTACTCGTCGTAAAAGCCATACTGTACGTGTTGGGATATCAGGCCGTAGAGGTTGAGAGGCCTTTCAAAAATTGAAAACCTTGCCGCGTCCGAAGAACGCACCGTCATCGTAATAATACATAAAAAACATGACACCAGCGCAAACCACCATCTTAGAATACCCATTCCCGCGCCCATAGTTTCACCTCTCGTTGAGTTAGTTGATTGGTTTATTGCTTCCGATGACTTTATTAATTTGTCAGACCACCACGCGATAGCGCCTTTCCACCGCTGAACCGTTCAGATGTTTTTCTTTGAGCGGTTGAAAGGAAAAGGGCCGTGACACAAGTTCGAAGGGATTACGCCCCGGGGGGAATGCCCGGCTTTATCGGCAGGGGGCAAAACATACTGCATTCGCGTTCCCGACGAGTTCTTTTTTGTTGAATTAGCAAAATTGCTCATAATTAGCCTCCTCCTATATAAAGAACAATGTTAACAGACCACTTCAGTTTAAGCGCCCCCGATTGATCCAAATCGAGCACCTGGATTCAATGAATAACCGCTACAACAAGCCGTATGAACTTGGTTCAATATTGAAATAGCTTAAAACCTGCCGCGGGAAATAAAATGAAGATGATTACGCGAGCAGTAAAGAACACAACAAAAGACAATTGCAAATAGAAAAAAAGTAAAATTTAACCGCTATAGGGTTTCACTTGGGGCGTCATCCTCTACAGACGGCTTCAGTTTGAACCGCATGATTTTACCGGTAGCGGTTTTCGGTAGTTCTTCCAAAAATTCTATCCATCTTGGATATTTGAAATGGGCCAGTGTGGTTTTGACATATGTTTTCAATTCCGTTTCAAGTTCGTTGGAGGGTTTATGTCCCTTCTGCAACACGACGAAGGCCTTGGGTTTGATCATGTTCTTTTCATCCGGCCAGCCGACCACCGCGGCTTCCAGAACGAGCGGGTGTTCTATCAGGCAAGCTTCCACTTCTATTGGTGAAACCCATATGCCGCCGGCTTTCAGCATATCGTCGGAGCGGCCAACGTAGAAGAAATATCCATTCTTGTCCTGAAAAAACTTGTCATCCGTATTGATCCATTCCCCGATCATTGTTTTTTTTGTTTTTTCATGCTTGTTCCAGTAGCACGCGGCAATACTGTCGCCTTTAATCAACAGCGTGCCGATCTGTCCTGCAGGAACATCGTTCATGTTTTCATCCACAATCCTGGCCTCATAACCGGGCACCACGGTGCCCGTGGATCCGGCGCGGATGGCATCTTGCCGGTTTGAGATACATATGTGGCTGATTTCGGTGGAACCGATGCCATCCAGGATGTCGACGCTGAACCGGTCTTGCCAACGTTTCAGGATATCCGGCGGCAATGCTTCTCCGGCCGATACGCACAACCTGACCCGTCCCAGATCCCCGTCTTCAGCCAGCATGGCCCCGTACAAAGTGGGCACGCCGAAATACAAGGTCGGTTGATGACGCGCTATCGCACCGTAAACCGCCATCGGCGTAGGACGGTCCGGTAGATAGGCCGCCGTGGCGCCGACGCTAAAAGGGAAATACAAACCATTGCCGAGCCCATAGGCGAAAAAGAGCTTGGCCGCGGAAAAGCACACGTCATCTTGCCCAACTTTCAATACCTGCCTGCCGTAAGTTTCAGATGCATACACCATGTCATGCTGAAGGTGGATCGTTCCCTTGGGCCGGCCGGTGGTTCCGGAGCTATACAGCCAGAAACAGGCGTCATCCGGCGAGGTCGGCGCGGGCTCGAGCTCGGGCGCGTGCGCGGCAATCAGATCATCGAAGGCAAGATCGCCCGCGGGCGCCGGGCCATTTGCGACAATGAGATGTTCCATAAAAAGCGCCTTGTGCCTCACGGCCTCGATCAGAGGCAGCAGGGTGGCGTCCACGACGACGACCTTGGCGCGGCTGTCATTCAGGTAATACAGATAATCTTTCGGGCGCATCAGTGTGTTCAGGCAGATGGGAACCGCCCCTGTTTTAATGGCGCCGAAAAAAGCCTGGGGATAGATTTCAGTGTCCGGAAGAAGTAAAGCCACCCGGTTTTCAATGCAGACCCCAAGGCTTTGAATGGCATTTCCGAAGCGATTCATGCCATCACGGAGCTGACCGTACGTGAGCGTTCGATCTTCACAGAGAACCGCCGCTTTTTCCGCGCGGCCTTCCCGGATATTGCGATCAACAAAATAATCAGCGGCATTGAATTGTTCCGGAAGATTAAGTTCGAACGTCATGATTTTTTCCTTTTTATGTTTTCTGTAAAATCACCACCGAGCAGCACGCTTCTTCGATGCCAACAACACCGCCGCCATTTTCCTGTAGGGCAAACTCGGGTTCTTTCACCTGGCGTTCATCCGCTTCTCCTCGAAGCTGCGTGACCAACTCAAAGATCATTGAAAGGCCGGTCGCTCCGATGGGATGACCCTTGGAGATCAGTCCGCCCGAAGTGTTGATGGGAATTTGACCGTCAAGCTTCGTGGCGCCTGATTCGATAAATCGGCCGCCTTCACCCACAGGGCAAAAACGCATCATTTCAGCCTGATAAATTTCGCCGAAAGCCGTGGCATCGTGAACCTCGGCCACATCGATGTCCTCAGGAGAGACGCCCGCCATTTTGTAGGCTTTGTCCGCGGCAATCCGGCTCAGACTGACGTCGTCAAATCCACGATATTTGCCGCTGCTCAGGCTGCACGCCGCAATTTTGATGCAGCGGGACTGAACCGTCGGCGGCAAGGCATGATAAAATTCTTCGCTGCACAGTATGGCGGCGGCGGCGCCATCGGCCAAAGGTGCGCACATCGAACGCGTGAGCGGGTAGCTGACCATGCGGTCTTCAAGCACCTGATCGGGCGTCATTCGAAATCGATACTGGGCGTCCGGATTCAGGCTCGCGTTACAGTGATTTTTGGCCGCGGCGAATGCAATTTGCCGCTGGGATGTACCGTACTTCCACATGTGATAACGCGCCTGTATGGCGTAGGTGTCCATGAATATGGATCTGTTCGGTCCTGTTTCAAAGGCGCCTCCCGTCATTTCGGCCATCTTGCTGTAAAGCGTCATCCATTCCTGAGGGTCCATCTGATCGATGCCGCTTTGAAACTGTGAGAATGTCAGTTCCCTATTGTCCGGGATACAGACCTTTTCAAATCCCATAGCCAGGGATGCATTGCTGATTCCTGCCTGAATGTCGCGCCATGCCCCGTGAAACGCCAAGGAGCCGGTCGCGCAACCGCCTTCAACATTGTAAAATGGAAGGCGTTCGGGGATCAGCTTCTCCATGACCAGCGGTGTAAAAACAACCTGGCCGCGGATCATGTTCTGTCCCCAACTGTTCATCATCGCGCTGCCCGACCATATGGTTTCTATTTGATCACTGATATCGCAACCGGCATCTTTGACGACATTCAGATATGCCTCTCTGACCAGATCTTTGTGACTTTTATCTTCCCACTTCTTGATGGGAGTAGAATAAGAACCAAGTACATATACCGGTTTCATTGTTGGAAAGCACCTTTCAACTAAGGTCCGCAATTGATGGTCTATTGCGGCGGTTGCGAGTCTATTTGTATTGCCTGGGCTCCTGGGGCAGACCGATCATGTCGCGCGCCTGCGAGGGTGTCGCAATGGGTCGCCCGAGCAGTTTTGCGATATCCACCGCTTTTTGCACCAGCTCGGCATTGCTTTCAGCCAGTCTGCCTTTTTCGATGTAGTAATTGTCTTCCATGCCGACCCGCACGTGGAGCCCCAAGGAGATCGCCATGGCCAGCAGGGGCCATTGCGACACGCCGACCCCGAGCACGCTGACCACGGATTGTTCGGGTATGTATTCGAGCATGGTGCTCAGGTGATACATTGTCGCGTAACTGCCACCGCCGCCGACGCCGCATACAATCTGTATCCAATACGGGGGCTTGAGCAATCCTTTGTCCATGAGGTTGCTAACCATGGCGAAATTGGCCGTATCGTAAACCTCGATCTCGGGGACCACGCCGTTTTCGTGCATCAGCTTCATGCTCATTTCGGCTTCGGCGTGGGAAATCCCGAAGACTTGGTTGATGTGCACGTCTTCATCGCGGCCGAAAAGCGGCGGTTTGCGGGCCTTATACGTCATCAGCAGCGGCCAGGACGCCAGATCGATGGACTGGATTTCCGGTTTTGCAAAGACCGAGGCCACCTTTTGTTCGATCGTCATGGTGGCGCCGCCGCCGCCGGTATTGTTGATGATGATATCCGGACACTTTTCACGGATGAGCGCGTTGACTTCGCGGTATTCTTCTGGAGAATGGGACATTTGAGCGGGATTGTCCGCTTTTCGCCGGTGAACATGAACAAGGCTCGCCCCGGCCTGATAGGCCTCATAGGTTGACTGCGCTTGTTCCTGGGGCGTTTCGGGCAGATTCGGATTGATCTCTTTGCCCTGATTACCGCCGGTAATGGCCACCGAAACAATCAGGGGTGGAAGCGTTGACACATTCAGCGTTCGCCGGGTTAGATTTTGATATGAAAACATTTCTTGAATCCTTTCCGCGTATTGGCAATGAATGGGCTCGAAACGCGTAGTATAACGTCTATGGTTCTTCGCCCCTGCCTTGTCTGCTCATGTTCTCCGCCTCATCAATCCATGTCTTTTCATCGGTCCCGCCCTTTTTGGTGTTCTTGGCATCGGCGCCGATGGCCCCGACCACCATGCACCCCAACGTTTCATGGGCAAGTGAGTTGCGCAGGTCTGTTTCGAATGCCGTGCGCCACTGCTGCATCAAAAGAGAATGGGTCAGTTGACGCTGCCAGCGGTCCTTGGACATGAAAATCGTTTCAGCCAATTCCCATGCCCTTTCCAAGAGCTTTTCCTTGGGGACGATCTCTCCGATGACGCCCCAGTCAAGGGCCTGTTCGGCTGTAATGACCTGCCCGGTCAATTGAATGTAGCGAGACCGGTTGGGGCCCAGCAGTTTTCGCCAGATCGTGTCGCAGCCGTCACCGGGGACGATGTTCAAGCCTGGATAGTGTAGTTGGTAGAAGGTGGTGTTGGGTGTGGCGATGACGATATCGGACAGCAGCACGTGCTCGGGATGAACGATGATCGGCCCGTTGATGGCGGAAATGACCGGTATGTCGATGTCTAGGATGGCCCGGACTTCCGAATACTGCCTTTTGTACATTACCTGATAGCCTTTGTACCAGTCGTAAGGCGTGTTGTATCCGTGTTGCGCCCAGTTTTCGGCGTCTATGGCGCCATTGAAGGCGTTGCCGGTCCCCGTGACGATGAGGCATTCGTTTTCCCAGTCATTATTGATGTTATGATATAAGTCAACGATAGCGCTATGGGCATCGATGGTCCACTGGAACGGCTCTCCATTTTTGTGAAACGTAAGTTCCAGAATGCCATCTTTTCTTTTTAGTTTGAAAGTGTCTTTATACTTCTCGGAATAATCTTTCAGGTGCGCCCTATAGATTTCAGGCATTGGTTTACCTCCACAAAAGTTTTATGGTAAAGCGCGGTCAAGCCGTATCAGTTAGCGGCTTAACCTTTTCTATTCAGTCTTTCCATGGCGAACCGATACCAATTGTAAACTTCCACCACGGTGTGCTCCCGGGCGGCTTCAAATTGACGATCTGGAATGGCGATGGGGTAGTATACCCCCCAGATTCCATCAAAGCCATCTTTTGTGGTGCGCAGTTCATGCAGTACACCGCCGACATAAGTCTCTGCGTCTCTAAGATAGAACTTTGCCACCATGCGCAATGGATAATCCGGAGTCGCTGCCTGAACCTTTAGGAATTCATCGCCGAATTTTACAACCAGCTTCGTCGGTAGACCTGCGTTGTACTCAATGACTTGCAGATTGCTGGGATCCGTGCCGATCAGGAAGTGATCAGGTGATGCCGCAAGCATCGTGGGGGTATCCTTGACCATCTCCCAGAATTGATCGAGAAACTCATCGGCGCTCATGCCGGTGGCCTGGAACTTGACGTTTGTAGACTTGAGCTTGCCGTTGGACTCCGCCACGGTCTTTTTCAACAGTTCGTCCGACTTTGACAACTGCTCTTCCGTGAATATTTCAGTGGCGGATTTGCCGGACTTTAGCAACCTGAGTGCAATGCGAGATTGTTTCAGCTCAATTTGCTCAATGGCTGCCTCATCGTACATTTTATCACCATACACTGCCTTAAACATAATTGTTTCCTCCTTAAAATATTTAAAACGATACACAACAAAATCTGTTGAAAAAATATAAACCTATTCGGTAATTGAATCTTTGCGCCAAGTGTTTGGCAAGCCAAACCAGCCACCCTCAACTATTGCACCCAGTGCGTGTGCATGTAAATTTCCGATCATGGTTCAGAATATGAGCAATTATTATACCAGAGGAGTGATTTTTAGCGTGGTATGATATAACAACCAGATATTAAAGAAAATTAAAAAGCCATCGAAGGGAGCGGCGTTATGATTTCGCCATCTATATACGCAATATATTGCGATATCGCTGTATGATGTAATCGGTCGAAGTCCCGTGCAATTGTTCATTGCCTTCGCCCTAAGTGCTGAACGGATTTGTCGGCGTGCCTTAGGGGGGGGCAAAAATATATTTTTATTTTTAGGTGTTGAGGCGCTCACCCGGCAAGGCACAAAAATTAAAGAATATCGAGATATTCTGTATTTTTGTAACGCTGCCGGGTGAGATGGATCGGCGCATGAAAATGTAAAGTTATTTTTGCAGTTCGAGCCATTAGGTCACTGACTGGCTCTTGGCCGCCCGAGAGCCTTTAGGAATCACAATTTAATAAGTTGCCCTTTATCCATCACGGCTTCGGGCTACCTTGGCCCGATCTTCGGTCTCAAAATCCTCAAAATAGCTCGCTAATCCTGCGGTTTTGAGCCCTCAGATCGAACCAAGCTAACCCAAATCCACGCGCCTAAATGGGCAACTTATTAAATTGCGATTCCTTAATTTGTTGTTGATGTCATGTTGATTTTCCAAGTAGCTCTATCGGCAATATTTTATTAATTGGTAATATATTGCAAAATATGCATATTTTGCGTTATTGATGGGCGGGTGCCTGTGACGATCAAACCGGATTTGACAATGGAAATGCGATTTGATTGGTAGCTATGGGACATAACAAAAAAACGCCTGATCTGGGGGGGGTATGAATATAGATAACAGCTTTTCCGGTGCCGGATCAATAGAATCAAAGAACGCCTCGTCGTTTACGAAAATTCTTTTGAAATTAACGGCAAAATTCTTTGAAACGTCTTCAAGCAAATTCAGCAATGAAGTCGAAAATGAGCTAAAAATGATCGGAGACCATTTGGGGATTGAGTCTATGAGCATCGGCGTATTTTCAGATGACGAGACAGAGTTCTCAATCACCTATTCCTGGCTTGCTTCCGGCTCTCCGGTGGGCCGGCAGATTTCCTGCAAAAAGATCCCGTGGATCATGAATAAGATCATTAAAAAAGAGGCGGTTGTTTTGACCCGGCTTCAAGAAGATCTGCCTGAAGAGGCCTCGCGGGAAAAAGAATACCTACAGGCGCAAAACATAAAATCGGCTGTAATATTGCCGTTGATCGCGGGTGAATCTGTTCTAGGAGTGCTTGTTTTGGTTGCCTTTCGAAACGAGCGATACTGGTCCTATAAAGAGATTCAACAATTTCAAGAAATTGGAGAGGTTTTCGCATACGCGATGGAACGTCAAAAATCATTTGGCGATATTGATGATCTTTTAAAATTTGAGCAGCTTGTATCGGAAATATCCGCTACATATATAAATCTGCCGGTCAGGAAAATAGAAAATGCAATCGAATACGGACTTTCACGAATAGGTAAATTGCTGCAAGCTGACAGATGTGCCCTTTGGCAATTCTCGGAAGAAGAGGGTGTTTTTCGTCCCACATTAATATGGCAAAAAGAAGATATCAAATCTGATCTGAATCGAGTCGTAAATACAAACATTGCTTCAGGAAGGCTCCAGTACTTATTTGACAAGTGGCTGAACGGGGAGAGTATTAAAACGAAAACACCTGATGATCTACCCGAAGAAGCATCATTGTTCAAGGAGCTTGAGCTTGAAATTCATGCCAAATCTCACCTTTCAGTCCCTTTCTCGGTTGGCGGGACGATTTTAGGGGCGATTACCATCGTGACGACCCGCTCTTACAGAGTCTGGCCCGACAAACTGACCAACAGACTCAGGCTGCTTGGGGAGATCTTCGGAAATGCGCTGATGCGAAAGCGAAAAGAGCAGGAATTGATCAATGCATACCAAGAAATAAAACGGTTAAAAACTGAAATTGAGGATGACTGCATATACCTTCAAGAAGAGATCAAGATGACTCACAATTTCAGCGAAATTATCGGTCAAAGTCGCCAATTGAAAAAGGTTCTATTCGATATAGAGCAAGTCGCCCCGACCGATACCACTGTTCTTGTCCTGGGTGAGACCGGCACGGGAAAGGAGCTCATCTCGCGGGCCATTCATAATACGAGCGGGCGCAAGGATCGCCCCTTGATCAAATTAAATTGCGCCACCCTTCCTGCCAACCTCATCGAAAACGAGTTGTTCGGTCATGAAAAAGGCGCTTTTACCGACGCCTCCGCTAGTCATAAAGGACGATTTGAGCTTGCCAATGGCACCACCATTTTCTTGGATGAGATCGGTGAACTGCCCTTGGCGTTACAGGCCAAACTGCTAAGGGTGCTGGAGGATGGTCAATTTGAACGTTTGGGAGGGCGCACAACGATAAAAACGGATGCTCGCGTCATCGCAGCCACCAACCAGGACCTTGAAGAAAAAGCCAAGGATGGCAGATTCCGCCGCGACCTCTGGTATCGATTAAGCCCTTTCGTAATCAAATTACCGCCCCTTCGGGAACGTAAAGAAGATATTCCAATGCTGGTCAACTGGTTTGTGAAGATATATTGTACAAAGTTGGGAAAACCGATCCAATCCTTTTCCGCCCGATCGATTAAAAAGCTCCAAGGATATGATTGGCCCGGTAATATCAGGGAGCTTGAACATGTCATTGAACGCGCCGTCATAAAATCCCGAGGTTCCACATTAAGCCTGTCGGATCGCTTTGATACTTCTTTAAAAAGTATCAAAGAAAACCGTTCAAACAAAACGCTCTCAGAGATTGAACGTGATTATATCATTCAAATACTTGCGCAAACCAAAGGGCGCGTTCACGGCCCAAATGGAGCCGCAAAAATATTAGGACTTAATCCGTCAACCCTGCGTTTTCGAATGAAGCGACTTGGAATTGAAAAACAAACCACCTATTCGAGAAAGAGCGCCTAAAGAATGGATCAAAATAGAGCAGAAATTTCTTGGACGCAGCTGCTGACGCAGCTTCCCGGGCGCGACGCCGCCGTGGATGTCATCGGTCCCCAAGAGACGGGGGCTGCACTCGCCACGGCCCAGGTGTACCG
>JABDRH010000149.1 GCA_013041835.1 Desulfatitalea sp.
GCCGTAACAGGCGCAAGGTAAAACCAACGGCAACAGCCGCACTGATCAGGATGATAAGATTGGATGCAAAAAAAGTGAGCACGAAACTGAAAGGGTCCTGCAGTTGATACGCCGACAGCAGCACCTGCACACCGAATGCTAAAAAACACAGACTGAGCGTTACAATCAAACCATGTCGCAGGCAATTCAGCAATTTAGCATCCTTTCCTTCGCACTTCACCGGATTTCAACCGTCAAATTGGGAATATCGGGCGAATATCGCTAAATCGATACACTTTGTCAAGATGGCATTAAAAAGAGGGGCAAAAGGCAATTCAGACGGGGCCTGGGGGGGGCTGTAAAACAGTGGGGGCGATCTTCCGCCACGCTATGTCGTTGCGTGTGGAAGGTCACCCCCCGTTTGCGGTGAGAAGATGGGCTAATCGAGCAGCGTATTGATGAAACAGCTCATGCCCAACACTTCCTCTGGAAGAGCACTGGTTGATTTCCTGCTATCGGGTTGAAGCTCAGATGTTGTCTGGTTGGTGCTGGCCATTGGTCCCATCAAGTCGACGATGGTGCCATTGGCCACGCCGTCAAGGTCTTCCGGGCCGCCATCGGTCAGCTCCCTGACCACCGAAGTGCCCTTATCCATGGTGGATATCTTCTCGGTGCCATCGATCCATTGTCCATCGGCGTTAAGCACAACCCAAGATGTCTCGGGGGCCACCGGGTCGCTGTAATCAAGTTGAACCGCCACCGTCGCTCCAGGTTCTTCCACCTTGATGCGATAAGCGATCAAGCCCATGGGGTGAAGCGCCTCGAGGTCCGGCGGCATAGCCTCCTCTTGGGAAGGCGCTACGGATTGGACCTCTTCTATCGTAGCCGTATCTTCTTCGGCCCGAATTTCCACCGCAGTAGAATATTGCCCGTCCAGCGTGATCGCGCTTTGAATCCGTGTTGGTTCTTTCGTATCATTGATACCGTCCGCATTTGTATAAGAGAAGTGTTTTGAACCCGTGGTGAACGTGATGGGACGAGACCATTCGGATGCATTCATCTTTTGATTAAAATAGCGGACCTGGCAGGTATAAGTGGTGAATTTGTCCAACACGAAGATGGGTACGTTCAGGCGTGTTTTCCAAAAGTAGCGTTTGCCTTGAAAGACCACTTTTTCATTGCTGGGCGATATAATGCGCCATTCCGATGCATAATGTCTATTGTCGGTATCCGGCTCGCTGTATGGGGAAGCCTGCAGTTTAGGACGTCGGGGAAGCCCGCTTTCACCGTTGATGGGAGAAAGAATCATGGGGGGGTCCGGTTGTTGCTGGTTGTGGTCGTCTACGCTTGGATCCGTGCCAGCCTGGTACTCTTGCAGATTGCTCCGACCGTCGCCATCCGGGTCTGCTGCGGCATCGTCGACCAACGGATTCAGGCCATGTTGTTTCTCCCACGCGTCATCCATGGCATCACCGTCGTCATCTGTATCTGCATTGTTTCCGATGCCGTCATGGTCCGTGTCCAGTTGCTCTCCGGAATCATAAGGAAATGCATCCTTGTCATCCGCGAGACCGTCGCTGTCGCTGTCGACGGGTAACTTTGGATTCACTAACACCAAACATGTGTCGATGCTCGTCAAGGCGCCGTCATCAATGACGGTCAATTCGAAAATAAGTGTCATGCCGGCGCCGTTCTGGACTTGCGGAGCGATAAAGCTTGTCAAGGCGTTTTCAGCGGCGATGAGCTGAACGCTGGGTCCGTCGGTCTGAACCCAGGCGTAGGTCAGTTGTCGGCCCTCGGGATCAGAGGAGCCTGATCCATCCAGGACGACTTGGGTGCCGGCGACAACAGTCTGATTGTGTCCGGCATCTGCCAGCGGCGCCTGATTGGCGTGTGAAAATTCAGCCTGAATCGTGTGCGGATGGGTGACATCGGTGAACTGGTAGTTTGAAACGGTTCCCACTGAAACGCCATCCACCTTGACATCGGTGACATGGTAACCGGTCTTGGCCGTAATACCAAAGCGCTGATCGCCGCCGTGGGACACGCTGGTGCTGCCGGCCGGTGAGATGCTGCCGTTGGCGCCAGCCGTTGCGGTGATCATATGCTGAGTCAATGCGAACGCTGCGCTTATGGTGTGATCGGCGCCGACCTGGGTGAAAGTATGGCTCGTCTTGGCCCCCAGTGAAATCCCGTCCACAATCACATCGGCTATGTGGTATCCGGTATCCGGCATAATGGCGAAGGTTGTGCTGTCGCCGTGTGGCACCCCCACGTCGCCGGTGGGCGTAATGGTGCCATTGGGGCCGGCCGATGCAAAGACTGAAAATTGCGTGGTGCCCGTATTGCTTGCCAGGTAAAAGTCTACTTCATTGGAGTCTTCACTTTCTTTGTTGCCGCTGAAAGCCCTTACGGCAAAAGAGTAGTACGTATCTTCAGAAAGATTTTCAACCGTGCAGGAAGTCTCCGTTCCAGTCCACACGGGGTTGTCGAAGTCGTAGTCTTGTCCTTTGATGCGTTGGAAAAGCATGTAGCTATCTGGGACGGGAAAAGCGGCATCCCACGCAAAAACCGCTTCAGCAGCACCGGCCGGCGCAGCGCCGGCCAGCATGGCGGAAAACACAATCAGGCATGCAAGAAGCACTGTGCAACAACGTGCACTGCGTCCGGTGGCAGATCGATATCGAAGCGTTTCGAAAGCTGTAAAAAAAGTAAATGGAGCGCTCTTTCGACCCTGGTCGTGTTGTGAATGCTTTCTCTTTGAAATAGACGCCGAAGATAGTGCGGTGCGGTTCGCTTTTCTTTCTCGCGCAGTGGGATGCATAAATCTCTCCTTCTTCCAAGAGAGTGTTGACAATTTGCATGGGCGGGCATGAACTGGAAGTACCCATCCAGCAATGAGCAACTCAGCACAGCGGCTTGTTCCCCTTGGGTGATGTTTTCGACCCCCCACAGTATATTGCTTAATAACGCGGGGGACGCTTTCTGATCCTGATCGAGACGCCCTTTAAGTTGGCATAACAATCGGGCATGCGCAGCCAAATATACAAGCAATATGCTTGCCAACTTTGAAGATGCGTCGGCGGAAACAACCCGCCACCATTTAAGTTGCTGTATTTTTATTGAATCCTAATATGAAGCCGATGGGTTTGGCGCCGTATTTGATTCATTTTAAGTTGCCATCTTCCTGACGAAGAGACAAAAGGGTTTCGTCCCTTCGTCATTGCCATTTCCTATTTCAGCCATTGCTATTAACGGTTCCGGCGGTGTGAAGATATGGTAATCGCCAGTGCAACCTGCGTAACCATTCGGATGACCGATGATATAACGAGGCCCTCACGATTCAGTCCGATTTTCCGCAGGGTTGTGCAAACCGACCATTTCCTCGGCCCAATCCAACGCTTTTTGAAATGCCTCTCGAACGACGGCCTCATCCATGTTGAGTTGATCCACCATCTGCCGTGCCCTGACCCAGTCGCCTTCTTCAATCGCCTGCGCCAGATCGAGTAAAGGAACATATTCGTTGTTGGATTCCCGACATAACGCGCTTTTGAGTTTCTGGTCCAGCGGCAGATAGCCGGTAATTTCCTGCATGGGGGCCCCCAGCATCACGTCCAACAGTGAAAAGATGCCCAGCATGTGCAAGCTTTCCGGATCAAAGCCCCAGTAGTCGTATGCCTCCGCAATCTTTTCCATGAATTTGCCGCGTTGGGAAGCCAAAACCATCAACTCCGGGGCGTCCGGGCCTCGGTTGACATCGTTGAGCAGCACCACCCGCAGCCAATTCTTCATTTTGCGCCAACCCAACAGGGAAATCGCCTGATGGATGGATTGAATTTTCTGCCGCAGACCGAAGGCTGCCGAATTCAGATAGGCCAGCAAACGAAAGCTCAAGGCAGGGTCTGACTGGATGGTTTCAGCCAACTGTTCAAAATCCACCTCTGCCTTCTCAATGGTTTTCATCAGCTTAAAACGGGCGACTTCATTCGAAGAAAGGGTGCGCACCGTGATGGCGTCCGGTCGTTTGAAAAACGGGCCGTGAAACAGATCGAAACCAAGATCGCTGCATACCGCAAAACGCGCGGTGTCTTCGACATGCATGCAAAGCATGGTGCCGCCATGCGACCGTGCGTCATCCAACGTCGCAGCGAGTCGATCCCTGGATTTTTGCCGCACATCGACGCTGATGATGTCTGCAAGACGGTACAGCGGCGTGCAATCGGGCTGGTTGGTGAATCCGGTCAAGGCGACAAGGTAGCCGTCCTTTTTGAGCTGCTGGAGGGTTTCCGAGGCGTCCGGCCTTTGAAAAATCGCTTCGGTGATCTGTACCGCGCTGAGCTGGGGCGGCAGGGCATATGGCAGATGATCCAGAATATTCTTTTCACTGAAGTCGATGAGCACGCGTTGGTTCCGGTCCAGAATCTGTTGCAGCCCGATGTAAGCGCTGGAAGCCAATTGGACGGCCAAATCGGCTGGGGGTTCCGGCGTAGATGTCCAGCTCAACTGACGCCCGACACAGGCCAGGGCGTATCCCCACAGTCTGCGGTTCCCATCGAATATGGGCTGCCTGGCGATAGAGACGGTGTGGGGTTCGCTCCGACTCGCGTTTTTTTCCCTCATGGTTTGCCTTACCTCCATTTTACGTCAGCGGCAACGGTTGAACATGCCAGATGTGATCAGCATACTCCATGATGGACCGGTCGCTGGAGAATTTGCCCATGCGGGCGGTGTTGAGTATCGATTTTCGAGCCCATTGGGCCGGGTCGGCAAACAATCGGCTGACTTTCTCCTGGGTATCGATATAGGCACGGTAGTCGGCCATCAACATATAGTAGTCACTCTGGTGCAGGCTGTCGGTGATGGACTTGAACAACTCCGGCTCCTGGGGCGAAAACCGGCCCGAGGTGAGCATGTCCATCACTTGTTTGAGTTCATCATCGCTTTGATAATAGCGTCCGGGGTCATGGCCTGACCGGCGCCTGGCCAGCACTTCTTCGGATGTCAGGCCGAAGATGAAAATGTTATCCGCCCCAACGCACTCCATGATTTCGATATTGGCGCCGTCCAGTGTACCGATGGTCAGTGCGCCGTTGAGGGACATTTTCATGTTGCCTGTGCCCGAAGCCTCCATGCCGGCGGTGGAGATTTGTTCGGACAGATCCGCCGCGGGGATGATTTTCTCCGCCTGAGAAACGCAGTAGTTGGGCAGAAAGAGCACCCGCAACCGGCCGCGCACCTGGGCATCGCTATTGATCACATTGGCCACGGCGTTGATCAGTTTGATGATCATCTTGGCCTGGTGATAGGCTGGAGCCGCTTTTCCGGCAAAAATGATGGTGCGCGGAACGACATCGACCTCCGGTTGCGCTTTGATGCGATTGTACAGCGTGATGACATGCATGGCATTGAGCATCTGCCGTTTGTACTCATGCATGCGTTTGACCTGGACATCAAACAGGGTGTCCGGATTGACCCCCAGGCCGATTTTACGCAGTATGTAGCGTGCCAGCCGTGATTTGTTTTCCCGTTTTACGTTCGTCCACTGCGCTGTGAACTGGGCGTCTTGCGCCAGGGGCGCCAGTTTCTCAAGTTGGGCCAGGTCGCAGATCCAATCCGCACCAATGGCCGAAGAGATCAGATCGGCCAGGGCGGGGTTGGCCTGCTGCAGCCAGCGCCGAGGCGTGATGCCGTTGGTCACATTGCGGATACGGTTGGGGAAAAGCTGATGAAAATCGTTGAACAGCCGTTCTTGCAGGATGCGGCTGTGCAGCGCCGCCACACCGTTGACCGAGTGACTGCCCACAATGGCCAGGTTTGCCATGCGCACGTGCTTGACCGCCCCTTCGGCCAGCAGGGAAACCCGTGATACGAAGCGGTCGTCACCGGGGCGTTGCCGGCGCACGCCTTCGAGGAAACGATGATTGATTTCATAGATGATCTGCATATGCCGTGGCAACAGGCGACCGATCAGATCCACGGGCCAGGACTCCAGGGCTTCGGGCAACACGGTATGGTTGGTGTAAGCGAAAGTTTGTTCGCAGATGGTCCAGGCCTCATCCCAGCCCAATCCCTCATCGTCCATGAGGATGCGCATGAGTTCGGGAATGGCAATGGCCGGATGGGTGTCATTGAGCTGGATGGCTACGAAATTAGGCAAATCGGTGAAGGATCGGCTCAGTTTTTTGTAACGACGAATGATGTCGGCCATGGTGGCGGCCACGAAAAAGTACTGCTGCTTGAGGCGAAGCTCTTTGCCCGAGCGAAGTTCGTCGCTCGGGTATAGCACCTTGGAAATATTTTCGCTGAGGACCTTGGACTGCACCGCACCGATATAATCGCCCTGGTTGAAATGTTCGAGATTGAATTCCCGGCTTGACTGGGCGGCCCACAGTCGCATGTTGGTCACATAGCTGTCACCGTAGCCGGGCACGAGGATGTCGCACGCCATGGCCAAGACCACCTCGCAATCCACCCAGCGGTAGCGCTGACGCCCCTCTTCGTCGCGATAGGTTTCGGTGCGGCCGAAGAATCGAACCGGCTGCAGGTGATTGCGTCGCAAAATCTCCCAGGGCGTGCCGCGTCGGCGCCAGTTGTCAGCCTGCTCGCGTTGGTATCCGTTCTCAATCATTTGGTGAAAAATGCCGAAGTCATAGCTGATGCCGTAGCCATAGCCGGGCAGGTCAAGGCAGGCAATGGAGTCCATGTAGCAGGAGGCCAAACGCCCCAAGCCGCCATTGCCCAGGCCGGCGTCCCACTCCTGCTCTTCCAGCTCGTCCAGATCGAAACCCATTTCCTTCAGCGTTTGACGCGCTTCATCCTCCATGCGCAGACTGATCAGGTAATTTTTCAAAAAGCGCCCCGGCAGAAACTCCAAAGAGAGGAAGTAGACCCGCTTGGCCAAGGTGTCGTACAAGGCGCGCTGGGACTTGATCCAATGTTCGATGAGCCGGTCACGCACACTATGGGCCAGCCCCATAAACATGCTATATTTGTCCGGCTTGTCCGGATCATTTCCCAATGTGTAGCAGATATGGTGCAAAATTGCCGATTTTAGCGACTGGCCGGATATGGCGTCCGGATGGTTCATGTTTTCCGCTTTGAGGACTGGCATGGACATAAGGTCTCCTTTTTTGTTTTTGAGACAATAGTGGTCAGCTTCAACAGCGGGCCTTGAGATCGATTCCGGACTGTGTTGATGTGAGATTAGCCAAAGTCGCTCACGGGATCAACCTTTAATCCTGACATAGGGATCGATGTTACGATTTGCCGATGGTCGACATTTCATCCTTTCATCTGTATAGAGGGGTGTCGCAGGGGTATAAAGGGGTATCGCATATGCGAAGAAAGATGAGAGCGAATGACTCAGCACGCCACATCCTATGATGTCATCGTGGTTGGCGCCGGCCACGCCGGCTGTGAAGCGGCGCTGGCAGCGGCCCGTATGGGATGCCGGGTGCTTTTGCTGGCCATCGATTTGGACAAGATCGCCGCCATGCCCTGCAGCCCTTCGATCGGCGGCATGGCCAAGGGGCAACTCGTCCGGGAAATCGACGCCTTGGGTGGCCAGATGGCCAAAATCACCGATCAGACCGCCATCCAATACAAGACCCTGAACACCAAAAAGGGTCCGGCGGTGCAGTCCTCGCGCACCCAGAACGACAAGATGCGCTACCATATGGCCATGAAGGCGGTCGTGGAGCGGCAGACCGGCTTGGATGTCAAGCAAGCCATGGTTGAACGGTTGGTGGTGGACGATGGCCGGGTGTCGGGAGTGCAAGACAATACCGGTTTCGAATATCAAAGCCCGACGGTGGTACTAGCCACCGGCACTTTTCTCAGCGGGCTGGTGCATATCGGTTTCAGAACCTTGCAGGCCGGGCGTGCGGGTGAATTCGCCGCATACGGATTGGCCGGCAACCTGGCCGACATCGGATTGCGGCTGGGACGTATGAAAACCGGCACACCGCCCCGGCTGCACCGGAACGCCATCGATTTTTCCCAGTTTTCCGTCCAAGTGGTGCAAGAACGCCCTCGCGCCTTTTCCTTTGCAGGCAAGATCAGCCCTTTGCCGCAAATGCCCAGTTACATCGGACACACCAACGAACGGGTCCATCATCTGGTGCGTCAGCACTTGCATTTGTCGGCCCTTTATAGCGGTGCCATCAAGGGGGTGCCGGCCCGCTACTGCCCCTCGTTCGAGGACAAAGTGGTGCGTTTCAGCGACCGGGACAGCCACCAAGTCATCCTTGAGCCCGAAGGTATCGATACCCAAGAGATCTATGCCAGCGGTCTGGGCAACAGCCTGCCCCTGGAGATTCAAATTCAAGTGGTGAGGGCTGTGGCAGGGCTCGAAGCCGCTGAAATCATCCGGCCGGCTTACGCTATCGAATACGACTATGTGGACCCGGTGCAACTGCGGCCGACCCTGGAAGCCAAGATCGTGTCGGGCCTCTATCTGGCCGGGCAGATCAACGGTACCAGTGGTTACGAAGAAGCGGCCGCCCAGGGATTGTGGGCCGGCATCAACGCCGCTTGCCGGGTGCAGGGCCGCCCGCCATTCATCCTGGATCGCTCCCAGGCTTATATGGCCGTTTTAGTGGATGATCTCGTGACCCGCGGTACGCAGGAACCCTATCGCATGTTCACCTCCCGCGCCGAATACCGGCTGATGTTGCGTGAGGACAACGCCGATTTGCGGCTGATGGCCATCGGACAGGGTTTAGGGCTGGTTTCCAATGATGTCGCGCGGGAAATGCTCGAGCGCCAGGCGGCCATCGATGCGGAGATCAGCCGGGTGCGAAAAACCGTGGTCAAACCACTACCCGAAGTGAATGCATACCTTGCCGGACGAGCCACCAATCCTATCACCAACGGCGTCCATCTGGATCAGTTGCTCAAACGGGTTGAACTGGATTACGCAGCCGTTGCCGCACTGGCTCCCGCAGCAGATCCGGTACCGTCCGAAGTGGCCCGGCAGGTCGAGATCGAGATTAAGTACGAAGGCTATATCAAACGCCAACTGGCTGAAATCGAGCGCTTCAAACATCTGGAACAGATCCGCTTGCCTCAGGGATTTGACTTCGACCGCGTGCACGGACTCTCTAATGAAATGAAGGAGAAACTGGCGCGGATTCGACCCTTCTCTCTGGGCCAGGCCTCGCGCATCGCCGGCATGACCCCGGCTGCCCTTTCGGTCTTGATGGTAGCCCTGCGGGCCATGGACAAAAAGGCAGGGCATGCGCAAGGGGCTTGAATTGATCGATTTCAGTTGTCGCACCGCGCATCAGGTGACGCTGACGGTGGCGCCGGGCCAGTGCATCGGTTTGGTGCTCAAGACCCTTTTTGAACATGCGCACGCAGGTTGGTTGGCGCTTATGGCCTGCATCATGCTTTTGGCAGCAGGCCGCGAAGTGACCGGGCGTCCACAACGAGGCTTTTCAGGTGGATGGGGGGTCGGCCTCGGCACCTTTTTTGATTATGTTTCTTATCGTTGGCGGTACCGGATTGGGAACCATAACAGCAGTTTGGCTGGGATTCCGGCGACTTTTTGACGAGCGCCAACGCCTGAGGCTGGATCGACTCAAAACTTAAGGCCATAGCAAACAATTAGGGGACCATCCGATGTGGTCTTGCAATGAATGGACCCCACACCTTACGCGTGGCTGCCGTGATGTAACAAACAAATCAAGAATAGCAAGACGCGGCTTGACGCAATGGGGCCAAGTTCTTATTTTTGCGTCAAATTTATGTTAAGTTGGAAAAATGGAATTCGGGCCTTTGTTCGGATAAACGAACCGAAGGTATACCAATAATGTCCAATGGAGTGCATCAAGATGGCTGATTCGGATTATTACAAACTGCTCGGTGTCGATAAAAAAGCCGACAAAGCGCAGATCAAAAAAGCTTACCGCAAACTGGCCATGAAATATCATCCCGACCATACCAAGGGGGATAAAGCGGCCGAAGAGAAATTCAAGAAGATCAGCGAAGCATACGCGGTGCTCAGTGACGACGAAAAGCGCAAGCAGTATGATACGTATGGATCAGCCGATTTTCAGCAACGTTTCAGCCAGGAAGATATTTTTCGAAACTTTGATTTCGGGGATATCTTCCGCGAGTTCGGATTCGGCGGCAGGGGCTTCTCCACGGGCGACGGTGGATTCCGCTTCAACTTCGGCGGTGGTTCGCCCTTTGGTGGGCGCGGCAGTCAGCCGGCCGCAGCCAAAGGTGCCGACTTGGTGTACGAATTGCCGCTCACATTGCGGGAGGTGGCCACCGGCGCCAGCAAAGCCATCAGCTTTGAGCATAAAGGACAAACTGAAAATATCAGCGTGAAAATTCCGAAGGGAATGGTCACCGGCAAAAAGCTGCGTCTGGCCGGTAAGGGAGAGGCCAGCCCTTACGGGGGCGCTGCAGGAGATCTGTTTATTAAAGCCGTGGTGCTCGATGATCCTGTGTTCAAGTCAGACGGCATGGATATCTATGTGAATCGTGAAATTAAGCTGACCGAGTCCCTGCTGGGGACAAAGATCTCAGTTCCCACCTTGGAAGGTAAGGAAATGACCCTAAAAATCCCACCCGGCACGCGTCACAAGACCAAAATGCGCATCAGCAGCCTTGGCTTGCCCCAAATGAAAGGCAGTGCACGTGGGGATTTATATGTCGTAATTCTAGTTGACACACCTCAACAGCTTACGGACGAACAAAAGAAACTGGTTTCTCAATTGGCCCAAGCCGACCTGTAAGGAATTAAATTTATTGACAAGAGTTGCTTGTTCCTGTAGCTATCCATGTAGTTATATGAATAGAACATAAATGTTTTCTAAGAGTGGTCGATATAAAGAAAAACCTGTGAGCAATGGAGAACCGGACAGCCCGCACCCATAAAAACACGGGTGCGACAACGAGGCATCTGCCTATATCTTGTGTGAACATCCAAAATGCCGGAATTGATACCCGTCCTGGACAAAGAGACGATCTTGCGTAAAGTGGACGAGGTCGCTCGCCAAATATCTTCCGATTACTGTGATTCAGACCTGGTGATTATCGGTGTCCTGAAGGGTGCCTTTATATTTATGGCCGATCTGGTCCGGCGGTTGGACATCCGGCGCTTCAGCATCGATTTCGTGCGCCTGGCCAGCTACGGATCGGCATCGGCGTCTTCTGGAAAGATCAGCCTGTTGAAAGATATCGAAACCGATATACGCGGAAAGGATGTGCTTATCATCGAAGATATTCTCGATACCGGCCGAACTTTGAATTTTTTACATCAGCACATAGCGGCTTCGGCTCCCCGATCCATTGAAACATGCGTGCTTATTGAAAAAAGCGAACGCCGTGCCACCGAAGTACATGTGAAGTACATATGCCATAAGGTTCAATCAGGATTTCTTGTCGGCTATGGCCTCGATTTCGACGAGACATATCGCAATCTGCCGGCAATCTTTAATCTGAAATTTTAATTGACGAAGGTGTGCCATGTTTATTACCTGCCAGGAATGCAACACCACTTTCCGTTTAGATGAAAAACTGCTCAAACCGACTGGTTCCAAAGTTCGTTGCTCTCTGTGCCACTATACATTTATCGCAACTCCGCCCGCCGGCGCACCTTTCGAAGCGCCACGGGTCCAGCAAGCCCCCGCATCTGAAGAGGCGCCACCGGTCCGCGATGAAGAACCGGAAGCGCAATCCCTGGATGGTATTGATTTGGCCGAACTGGACTCGATTTTAGAAAACGAATCCATCCCCGCTTTAGGGGAGGACGCAGACAACCATGC